>JASHYZ010000418.1 GCA_030042795.1 Terriglobia bacterium
CGGCTGGTCTGTTAGTGCTGTTGATGGGTGTTGCTGCTCCCCGGCTTGGCGCCGGCCAGGATGATCACAAGAAGAAGGTCCCGGTATTCGATAAAATAACCTCCGTCCCTGAAGGCCAGAACGAGTTCAACGGCAAAGTCCAGTCACTCGATCTCAAGAATGACGTGTTGAATGTGCAAAGCCTGCGCGAGGATGACACGGAGATTTTTCCCATCAAGAAGACAGTGACGGTGGCGGCGGCGAATGGGTACCGCGTGGACATCAGCGCTCTGAAGCCGGGTACAAACGTATTGGTCTATTTCGACCAGAGGGGCGACAAACGTAAGGTGAAGGAAATTGTGATCCTCGGCGAGGCCCCAGCGACCGGTGCCAAGGCGCCGGCTGCGCCGCCCTCCTAGACTCATAGACGTGCGGCTTACAGTGGCGGCGCCAGCATCACCTCAAAACCACTTTCGAGTTCCGCAAGGAATCCTGCCCCATCGAGCCTGACGATGAAAATCGGCATTACATGCTATCCCACTTACGGTGGAAGTGGAGTGGTAGCCACCGAACTGGGTTTGGAATTGGCCGCGCGCGGGCATGAGGTCCACTTCATCAGCTATGCCATGCCAGTGCGAATCACGGAGGCAACCGCCCGCATTCGCTTCCACGAGGTGGAGGTGATGAATTATCCGCTGTTCAATCACCCGCCTTACACACTTGCTCTGGCTTCCAAGATGTACGAGATTGCTGCCAGTGAGTCCCTCGATGTGCTTCACGTGCACTACGCCATTCCACACTCGGTCAGCGCGTACTTGGCGCGTGAGATGTTCCTGCCGCGGCATCTGCCGTTCGTCACCACCTTGCACGGCACGGACATCACGCTGGTAGGCAGCGACCGCTCGTACTTGCCCATCACCCGGTTCTCCATCGAGCAGAGCGACGCTGTCACCGCGATCTCTGACTACTTGCAAAATGTGACCTTAAAAGAGTTCGGCATCCGGCGAAGGGTGGAAGTGATCCCGAACTTCGTCAACTGCGACGTCTTTGAGCCGGCAAGGGACACGACCCGGCGGAGGGAGTTCGCCCGCGACGACGAGAAGGTGCTGGTTCACCTCTCCAATTTCCGCCCCGTCAAGCGGCTTCCTGATGTCGTCGAAGTCTTCGCTCGCGTGCGCCGCGAAATCCTGGCTAAATTGTTGCTGATTGGCGACGGCCCAGACAGGGCGCGGGCTGAGTGGATGGTGCGTGAGAAGGATCTGACGGCGGATGTGCACTTCCTTGGCAAACAGAATCAGGTGCAGAATCTGCTGAATTGCGCGGATGTGATGCTTTTGCCGAGCGAACTCGAATCGTTCGGTCTCGCCGCGCTGGAAGCGATGGCCTGCGGAGTTCCCGCAGTCTGTTCGAAGGTGGGCGGACTCCCCGAAGTGATCCGCGACGGAGTAGAGGGTTATCTTGTTGAGTTGGGCGACGTGGATGCCATGGCAGCGCGTGCGCTCTGTATTCTCAGGGAGCCGGGGCGGCAGGAGCAGATGGGCCACGCCGCGCGCAGCAGGGCCAGCGACAAATTTTGCAGCACCAAGATTATTCCGCGCTACGAGGAACTGTACCGTCGCGTTGTTGAAGGTCAGCACGATGCACAGGCAGCAGCGGCGGTATCTTGAGGTAAGGCTCAGCGGCTCTCCACCACTCGGCGTCAGTGGCCGCTCACGCGGGCCAGGAAGTCCTTCACCGCTTGCTCGTACTGCGCGTTGCCAGAGTTAAAGCCTTCGCCATGCCTCTTGCCCGGCACGATTAGCAGCATCTTATTGGGACTCGTCGCTAGGCCGTAAAGCGTTTGCGCAATCACTGGGGGCATGCGCGGGTCGCCCTCGACGCCGATGAACAGGATGGGCCGGGGATCGATGCGCTTTACGGCGGTGCGCAGATCAAAGTCTGAAGCCCGGAAATGCGCGCGCCACTCGACAAGCGCAATCGTCTCGTCCGCCATCGGAAACTGAGGAAAGTGGGTAAAGAAGAGCTTCCAGTGATGGTAAGCGGTATCCTCGAAAGAAAGAAACGTGCTGTCGGAGATTACCGCCGCGACGTCGGGATCTTCAGCCGCGGCCATCAGCGACGCGGCTGCGCCTAGCGATACTCCCCAGAGAACCACTGGCCGCGCGGCCTCCTCCTGGCCCAGCGCGTAGCGAACTGCGGCCTCCACATCGAGCCGCTCCCAGTAACCGCCGCTCGAAACCTGCCCGCTGCTCGCTCCGGCATGGCGAAGGTCGAACACCAGGCCGTTGTAGCCTAAGCCGTGGGCGAACTGTGCCATCGGCAACATCTCGATGCGCGTGCGGTTCTGACCGTGAGCGTAAACAATGGTGCCTGCGGCCGAACCGGGCGCGGCCTCCTGGGCCGGCATATACCACCCCTTCAGATCGACTCCATCGCTCGACTGGAATTGCACCGCGTGGTACGCCATTCCGAAGTCCTGCGGAGTCTTGCCATCATTAGGGTCGCGGAAATGAAACCGGTTGGTGGTGAAGATCGTCGCCACGAACAACGGCACGACAACCAAGAAGAAGGTAAGAAGCAAACTCAGGAGAAGAATCAGAAACCAGCGAATGATCTTCCAGGTGCGGCGGACCTTTGCCATCCTTTTCTCCTAGAAAAAGCAGGCAGTCCTCAGTAGCGCCAGATTGACATGACGTGAGGTAATTGTCTCCAATGAAGCACCGGCGGTGGCTTTGCGCCGGCTGTCTCTCGCCTACGGCTTCGCGTCCGCCGCGGGCTCGTATTGCAGGCTGGCCGGCTCGGTGATGTGCGTAGTGAGCAGCAACGCCACTACACCCGCCATCAATGCGGAGAGCGACGTCACCGCGAGATAGCCGCGCCACTCATACAGCAATCCACCGCCGAACACCGCAGCTCCGATGCCAAGCTGCGAGGCGATATTGCGGAGCGCCACGAATGACCCGCGCCGCTGCCTTGGAACCATCTCGGTCATCAGCGCGGTGATGGGACCCTGACGAAAACCAATCCCAAGGCTCAAGCCTGT
>JASHYZ010000419.1 GCA_030042795.1 Terriglobia bacterium
CCACCCACCACCCCACAGCCGGCGCCGACTCCATCACCAGACCAGCCGGAGGGACCGTAAGAGTCCAGCGCGATCGCGTTGCTCAGGACAGGCTCTGAGCGCAGCGAAGGAGCTCGGGTAAACTTCGCGAGGAATCTCGCTCTGAAATTAAAGGAAATACGAGATTCCTCGTCGCCTTGGGCTCCTCGGAATGACAGATGGGACGGGTTTTTCCGTACCCTGCTAATGCTATAATTCCTCTTCTATGCACCCACGTTAGAGAAATTTTACGACTGCGTGCGCAGCTTGTGATAGCATTCGCTGGCTCGTTGTTGAATCCGCGGGACGCCCGTTACGGCGCTCAGAACAGAAAACGGGAATTCCCGGCCTAATTGAAGGGAGAATCGTGATTCGAAAGTTAAGTGTACGTTTGCTGGCGACCGTCGTCCTAACGGCTGGCGCGAGTGTAGTTTGCCAGGCCCAGCCACAGCCCTTATTGACTCGTCACGTGCGTGAGGTAATAACCAGTGGCCAAGCAAAGTTGGTTGGCCGTCTTCCTGCGACCCAGTCGATGCGCATTGACGTGGTCCTGCCGTTGCGTGACCGGGCAGGCCTGGAGAGTTTCTTGAGCGATCTGTACAATCCCCTAAGCCCCATTTACCACCAGTACTTGACCGTGCAAGAGTTCACAGACATGTTTGGCCCGACTCAAGAGGACTATGACGCCGTGGTCCGCTTCGCGAAGGCCAACGGCTTCAAAGTAGCGGGCGGCTCCCGCGACGCCATGGACGTACAGCTCACCGGCTCGGTGGCTGCCATTGAGTCAGCCTTCCATGTCAGCATGGGGGTCTACCAGCACCCCACGGAAAGCCGCACCTTCTTCAGTCCTGACCGGGAGCCGACGGTGGATCTGCCATTCCAACTCTGGCACATTTCCGGCTTGGACAATTATTCCATCCCGAAGCCTGCTCTCACGCGCAGACCCTCGGGCGTTCAGCCGCTGGCCACCACAGGTTCTTGCCCTTCGGCCTCTTTTTGCGGCAGCGACATGAGAGCGGCCTATTACGGGGGTACGCTGACGGGAGCGGGCCAAAACATTGGATTGTTGGAATTCTACGGCTTCGACATAGCGGATGTGAACACCTATTATTCGAAGGCGAAGCAAACCAGAACTGCGGCGGTCACAGGCATTTCCACGGACGGAACCTCGATTAATTGCTTGGCTTCGCAGGGTTGCGACGACACGGAGCAGACTATCGATATTACGCAGGCTCTCGGGATGGCCCCTGGAGTAAGCTCAGCGTACGTGTATGTCGGTTCCACCGATACTGCTTTGCTGGGTGCCATGTCCTCCGATCTTCCTTTGCCCCTGAACTTGAGCTCTTCGTGGTATTGGCCGCCTCCTGACCCCACCCAAGACGATCCGTATTTCGAAAGGATGGCGTCTCAGGGCCAGAGCTTCTTTGAGGCGGCTGGCGACAGCAGCGCATGGAGCGGCAAAAGTACTTGGTGGCCGATGGAGTCTCAATACGTCATCTGCGTGGGCGGCACCGATCTGACCACCAGCAGCGCGGGCGGCCCCTGGGCGTCGGAAACTGTCTGGGTGGATGGTGGCGGGGGCATCTCGCCCGATCACGTTCCGATTCCTTCCTGGCAACTGCTCGCAGGCGTGATTACCACGGCAAACAAGGGATCGACGAGCTATCGCAACGGTCCGGACGTTTCTGCCAACGCGAACTTTACGTTTTACGTGTGCGCCGACCAGTCCGGGTGCACCGCCAACGAATACGGCGGCACGAGTTTTGCGGCGCCGATGTGGGCCGGGTACATAGCTCTGGCCAACGAGCAGGCGGTTACCAACGGAGTCGCGCCTCCTGGATTTATTAACTCGACTATTTATCCGCTGGGACTGGGGCCGGGCTACGGCACGGACTTCCACGACATCACTAGGGGCAGTAACGGCTTTCCTGCGACTGCCGGCTACGACTTGGCGAGCGGTTGGGGCAGTCCGAACGGAAGCGGCTTGATCACCGCGCTGGTTGGATCATCATCGCCCACCTTCACGATCACCGCCTCTCCCAGCACGATTTCCGCGGCTGCCGGCAGCTCCGGCACCACGACCCTAACCACAACGGTGTCGGGCGGATTCGACTCGGCGATAACCTTATCTTCGAGCCTCAAGTTCGTAACCTTCAGTCCTAATCCTATACCTGCACCCGGCTCAGGTACTTCCACCATGACGGTGGCGGTGCCCGCGAATGCTCCTGCCGGAAGCCACCCCATTACGGTCACGGCGACCGGCGGGGGAGTTACGCAAACTACGACAGTTACGCTAACCATCCCGTAAGAGGTGAGTATGTGAGTGTTCGGTAGTGTCTCAGTTTGACGTAGGGGCGGGCTTTGTGCCCATAAGCGCTAACTTAAGGGTTTGGTGGTTGCCCGGAGGGCAACACTTTGAGTAGCCGTAGGTGCCAACCTACGGAAACGAGAACCGGACAAAGACATAGGAGTGACCCCGCAGGGGTCGTACAATCTTCAAAAAGGGTAACGTTGTTCGCCGGAATCGCGTCCGGATTGTGCCGTCCACGGGCGTCAACCCCTCCGGGGTTGCGCAGGCGGGCTGCGGATTTCTTTTCCGTAGGTTGGCACCTACGGCTACTCACCGTCGGCCCCTTTCGGGGCCGGACCTAAGAACATACGCCATCTCCCACAGCGAGGCCTTTTTCCATGGGCTTAAGTTAGCGCTTATGGGCCTTGTGCCTGCCCAACTGATTTAACGGCCTCGTGGCCCGGGCCTTTCTTATTCTGACGCGCTGAGCGGTGACAGCAAGCGCGCTTTGCGCTTCCACTTCACCCGGAAGTCGTCATTCCCGGCGGCCGGCAAGGGCCGTGCT
>JASHYZ010000420.1 GCA_030042795.1 Terriglobia bacterium
GACACTTACCGCGGCACTTACGGCGTGCGTCCGGAATGCGCATCGGAAGACTGCCTGAATTACCTTGAGAAGGAGCTCTTCCGGCGCCGCGTGGATCCCGAGGAAGTGGCGGCCATCTTCATTGAGCCCATTCAGGGTGAAGGCGGATATCTGCCGGCTCCCTCAGAGTTCCTGCAGGGACTGGAACGGATTTGCCGCAAGTATGGCATTCTGCTGGTGGCTGATGAAGTGCAATCGGGTATGGGTAGGACGGGCAAGTGGTGGGCCGTCGATCACGCTGGCGTGGAGCCCGACATCATCTGTACCGCCAAGGGGATCGCATCAGGTATGCCGCTGGGCGCCATCATCGCGCGCTCGTCCGTGATGAACTGGGCGCCCGGCGCGCACGCGTCGACCTTCGGCGGAAACCCGGTTTGCATCGCGGCGTCGCTCGCTACTCTCGATCTGCTAGAGCGGAAGTACATCGCCAATGCGGCTCGCATGGGCGAGCTCATCTTCAGCCGAACCGCTGATTGGCGGGAGCGGCACGCCATTGTTGGCGACATCCGAGGCAAGGGCCTGATGATCGGCATTGAAATCGTGCGCGATCAAAGGACGAAGGAGAAAGCGCCCGACCTGCGCAACCGCATCGTTCAACTGGCGTTCCAGCAGGGACTTCTGTTGCTGGGCTCAGGAGATACCACGTTGCGGCTCTGTCCACCGCTGGTGATTGACGAGGAGCAGGCGGACTTCGCCGTGCGCACTCTCGATGCTTGCATCACTGAGGCCGAGAGCTCGATCTAGGCCCCAACTCGGAAGGTGGCCGCGCTGCATGGTTCTGCTGGCTCGTGCCGTCTACCGGTTTCTGGTGTGGCGAGAGCGTCGCTCTGCCCAGCGTGCTCAGGGCCGACCCCGGACCAGGCGCTTCAACGGGCGTCGAGCTGAGAGTCCCCAACGAGATTCCGCCCACCTCGAGGCGGGTCGCCGCGGTGAGACGCTGGCTTACTGGTACTTGCGCCGGGCAGGGTACATCGTGGTGGCGCGGAACCGGCGCCCGGGAGTAGCGCGCGAACACCAGCCGGGCCCGGTACCCGGCGAACTTGACCTGGTAGCCTGGGACGGGCCGGTGCTGGCCTTTGTCGAGGTTAAGACCCGCACTTCAGCAGAAGCCCAGTCTGACGCCCGCCTGGTTCAGGCCGCCCAGCGCGAGCGGATCGTGCGGGCCGCGAGAGCGTATATCCGCAAGCTTCGACGCGCGGGGAAGATCACTTACCGGTTCGATGTCATCCTGGTGGCGTGGAATCCGACCGAAGGGTATACAGTGAAGCTTGTGAGAGACGCCTTCAAGGCCGCAGGCCCACAGCAAATGAGTTGGTAGCAAACGGACGCTTCCTATTTGCTGGAGCGCAATCCAACCACGCTGAGAGTCTTTGTCGCGCGCTGGCTTGAGATCACGAGCATCATAACGAGAACTCCCCCGGAGAGAGAACTTGCCTGAGCTCCGCAAAGACCCGGTTGTGGGCCGCTGGGTGATTATCGCTACCGACCGGGCCAAGCGGCCTACCGATTTCGTCCGCGAGAGCGTCGTCATCCGGGGCTCCAGGTTCTGCCCTTTCTGCTACGGCAACGAGTCGAAGACGCCGCCGGAGATACTTGCTTACCGCAACAACGGAGGCTTTCGCGATACTTCAGGCTGGCAAGTGCGCGTCGTACCCAATAAATTCCCTGCGCTCGGAATTGAGGGTTCCTTGAACCGGCAAGGCGAAGGACTCTATGACAAGATGAACGGCATCGGCGCCCACGAAGTGATCATCGAGACGCCCGATCACCGCGCCACCCTGGCCACGTTGCCACCTGCGCAGCTCGAATCTGTGTTGTGGGCTTATCGTGACCGGATTGTAGACCTCAAGCAGGACCGGCGCTTCAAGTACATCCTGATTTTCAAGAACCACGGCGCGGCCGCCGGGGCGACGCTCGAACACACTCACTCGCAACTGATTGCCCTGCCTGTAGTTCCCAAATGGGTCGTCGAGGAAGTGACCGGTGCGCGCGATTACTTCGCCTACAAAGAACGGTGCATTTTCTGCGACATTCTTCGCCAGGAGATGTCCGCCGATGTGCGACTGGTCGCGCAAAATGACCTGTTTGCGGCTCTCTCGCCTTTTGCACCCCGCTTCCCATTCGAGCTTTGGCTCGTGCCCAAAGTCCACCAGTCAGCGTTCGAGGAATCCTCAAGGGAGGATTTGCAGCAACTGGCGGTGTTGCTGAAGGATATGCTCGGCCGCCTCGACGTGGTGCTTGACCATCCCGCCTACAATTACGTCATCCATACCTCGCCGGTGCCGGAGCATTTGAACGACTACTATCATTGGCATCTCGAAATTATGCCGAAGCTTACAAATCTGGCCGGCTTTGAATGGGGAACAGGATTTCACATCAATCCCACGTCGCCTGAAGAGGCCGCCAAGTTTCTGAAGGAGACCGCGCCACAGGTCGGACAAGGTAACGGCTTGACCTATAGCGAACGCATTGGATGATGTTACATCCCGCAAGGGCACGGCTTTTAGCCGTGCCCTTGCACCACCCAACTTGCCTCAAGACTTAATGCGCCGTGTATAGGCGACCAAGCTTACGATTCTGCGTGTTATAAACACGCTTAATAACCGGCGATTTCAATTGACATAATCTACCAAATTCTGTATATTCTTCTTATCCAATTTTCCCAGACAATTTATTATGATCTTGGCGGTTGCTGCCGCTTCTGGGGCGTCATGGAGGTTGAATGAGGAATTTGATAATGTGCTGCGCAGTAGCGGCGCTGGTCGCCCTCTCGGGTCAGACGGAAGCCCGTGTCCCGGCACGCTACCGTCAGGCGAGCGTTGTTCCCTTGACTTGGACTGAAGTTGGCTGGTCAAGCTGGTACGGCTCCGAGTCCGCCGGCAAGACAGCAAGCGGGGAATCGTATGATATGAACAAATTAACGGCCGCACATCGCACGCTTCCGTTCAACTCCAAAATCAAGGTGACGAACCTCAGAAACGGCAAGGAAGTCACCGTACGCGTTAACGATCGGGGTCCAAACGTCCCTGGGCGCCTCCTGGACCTGTCCAAGGCAGCCGCCCAAAAGCTGGGTTTCATCGGTTCCGGTCATGCTCCCGTCCGGCTCACGGTGGTCCGGTATCCCAAGGGGTACGTCGCGCAGCCCAGTTCTCACCCCCTTCTCGCCTCTTGCGTAAGGCGGGCTAAATAGCTCAGCGTGCCGCCGCAGCCAGGTTTTTCCTCCTTTTTTCGCGCCGCCGTCTATGGTGTAATACCACCGGAAGGCGTCTGGCATCGAATTGTGCAAACGTGAAGGGAGAAGCATGGTAACCGGAGTTTACAGAAAAGCCGGCTTGGCGTTGATTGCCACGCTCGCGATGGCGGCCGGAACACTTGGGGCGGCCAACCCCATCTACGACGAGAGCGCGGACGCGCATCAGCAGATCGCGGCCGCGATGGCCCAGGCTTCGCGCTCGGGCAAGAACGTGGTGCTCGACTTCGGCGCCAACTGGTGCGGTGACTGCCACGCCCTTGACGCCCAGATGCGCTCGCCAGCGCTTGCCAGTTTGGTGGAAAAGAACTACGTAGTAGTCCACGTCGATGTCGGCCGCATGAACAAGAACGTAGACCTGGCGCAGAAGTATGGCATCCCGCTCAGCAGGGGTATTCCCGCTCTGGCCGTGCTTAACTCGCATGGCAAGCTACTCTTCTCTCAAGATCAGGGCCAGTTCGAAGATGCCCGTCACCTTAGCTCCGACTCGTTCAAGCAATTCTTCGAGCAGTGGAGGCCGAAGGCGTTCAATTAAGCTGAAGCCCGTTCCATTGCCCGCCGCTGAAAGATTTCAATATAGACGTTCACCAGGCTGACGGCGGCCGGCGTGATGCCGGGGATGCGCGCGGCCTGCCCGAGCGTCAGCGGCTTCACGCGGGTAAGCTTCTCCACCACCTCGCGTGAGAGCCCTGACACCTGGCGGTAATCAAACCAGTCCGGAATGCGCCGGGTTTCCGCGCGTTTCATGCGCTCGATCTGCCTCTCCTGCTGCGCCAAATATCCCTCGTACTTGAAGCCGGTCTCCACGCGCAGTGCTTCTTCGCGGGCGAAGAGACACGGTGCGGCATTATCTCCCTCCAGCGAACCTTGCTCGAGGGAGCCGCCGAGCGGAGACAGCCCCTGGCCCGCCAACTCTTGGTTCACCCATTCAATCAAGTCCTGGATTGACACCTCAGGCCGCTTCAAAAGCTGCGCGCCGTTGAGTGGAGCGGACCCCGTGAAGCGGTCGCCTGCCAGCATGCCGAGCTTCGTGTACACCGCGCGGCCCACGGGCGTCTCAGGATCGAGCCGTGTTTCCAGCAGAAACCGCGTAGCGGCTGAAATGCGTTGCTGCTTCTCAAGATACGCTTCGTAGTCCGCCTTACGAATCGTTCCGGCCGCGTAAGCCAGAGGAGTAAGCCTCTCGTCAGCGTTGTCAATCCGCAGGTGCAGCCGGAACTCAGCCCGCGAGGTGAACATGCGATAAGGCTCGTCACAGCCTTTGCTCACCAGATCGTCGATCAAGATGCCGGTGTAACCTTGGGTCCGTTCGATCACGAGCGGCTCGCGTCCTTGAACACGGAGTCCCGCATTGATGCCGCCCATAATGCCCTGGCAGGCCGCCTCCTCATAACCCGTGGTGCCGTTGATCTGCCCCGCCAAAAAAAGGTTTTCAATCTTCTTAGTCTCTAGCCACGGCGTCAGTTCGGTGGGCTGCACCATGTCGTATTCGATGGCGTAGCCGGGCCGGATCATATCCGCCTGCTCGAGGCCTGGAATCGAGCGCACCATAGCCCATTGCACGTCGATGGGCATGGAGGTGGACATGCCGTTCACGTAGATTTCGTTCGTGTCCAGGCCCTCGGGCTCCAGAAAGATCTGGTGTTGAGCCTTGTCGGGGAACTTCACCACCTTGTCTTCGATCGACGGGCAATAGCGCGGTCCGAGGCCCTTGATCTGGCCGGAATAGAGCGGCGAGCGCTGCATGTTTTGCCGCAGCACCTGGTGTGTCTCGGCGTTCGTGTAAGTGATCCAGCAAACCGTTTGCGGCTGTGTGATAGCACGGGTGCGGAAGCTGAAAGGCGTCGGAATGCGATCGCCCGGCTGTACCTGAAACGGCGTGAAATCGATCGTCCGGGCGTCGAGTCGCGGCGGCGTCCCGGTCTTCAGGCGCCCGATTTCGAATCCGAGCCTGCGCAGCGCCTCGCCAAGCATCACCGCAGGCGATTCGCCGGAACGACCGGCCGCGTACGTTTCTTCCCCGCAGTGAATCAAGCCGTTCAGAAAGGTACCGGTGGTAATCACCACCGCGACCGCTTCCACGGTGCGGCCGTCGCGCAGCTTGAGGCCGCAAACGCGGTAAGCGCGGCCCTTGCCGTCGCCCCGGGCAGGCACAAGGCCTGCCCCTACGTCCCGCGTGGCCGCGGCGGGTACCCTCTCCAGCACTAAATCGACCACCTCGGCCTGCTTGATCCGCAGGTTAGGCTCAGCCTCCAGCACCTGCCGCATCTTCATGCGGTAGAGCTTCTTATCGGCCTGCGCCCGGGGCGACCAGACGGCCGGCCCGCGGCTTGTGTTCAGCAGCCGGAACTGGATGCCGACGGCGTCGATCACCTCGCTCATCACGCCGCCCAGCGCATCGACTTCGCGCACGAGATGTCCCTTGGCGACGCCGCCCACCGCAGGGTTGCATGACATTTGGGCAATCAGGTCAAGGTTCATGGTATAGAGTGCGGTGCGCAGCCCCATGCGAGCCGCCGCCACGGCCGCCTCGCATCCGGCGTGACCGGCGCCCACCACCGCCACGTCATAGTTTTCGGTGAATCTTGCCGTCATTTGTGAAGCCTCAAATTCGCCATTTCTGCTCAACTCTCAGGGGTCTGCGAGAGTCCTTATCTCCGCGAGGAGAGACCACATGAGCGTGGCACCTCGGTTTGAATTCAGAGATGGGAATCCATTCCATCGGTTGGCTCCAATATCCCTTGACCACGGCACCATGATCTAAGTGGCCGGTTGTGGCGGCGTCCCGCAGGGCCTTCGTTCGCCGGGTTTCGCCGACAAGCCCTAAACTCACCGCGCGGCAAGCAGGCCCCGTACTCATGTTAATCGAACCGAGCAAAGATTGGCAGCCGTCCGGAAGTCACCTGAGCACGGACTTTGCAGTGCTTCTCGCCTTTGCCGACCAAGCGCGAGCCTCGGGCTCACGCCTAAGCCGTCCGTCTGCGAAGAGGCAAACTCGCCCCTAAGCCCCTCACAGGAGATCGCCCGCCGGGCGAAGCCCATAAGCTTCCGAGCCGCGTCCGGATGAGAAAATGAGGAACCGACGCCAATATGAGTAACCGCAGGCTGGGAGACAGGTAGTGCCCGACACCGACATTTTGGGCTTGACTCTCTTTACCACGCATGATATTAACAATCCGCCCCGAAGTAGTCTCGGGGATCCCCGGTTA
>JASHYZ010000421.1 GCA_030042795.1 Terriglobia bacterium
GGAAGAGTAATGAGCTTGATTTCATCGCCGACTTTAGCGCGTCAGCGCCACGATGTTATTGATGGGCAAAGGCTTATGGGATGTCAAATGGCCAAAACAAATTCCCGCAAAAACGGTCCAAAATCGGGCCCTGAACGAACCTCAATAAACCCAAGCTCGATCTGCCATGAATCACACAAGTCCTGTAGAATCAGCGAGCGTTTTATGGGTCATAATGGACCAGTGTGGAATCAGGTACGCACATGGTCCCCGACTCGGCCACCGGCCGCATGTAGAGCCTGAGCCAAACAGTGAAATTCCTGATTGACGGCACAGCACCAGCGTACATGCCGTATTGACGTACGGCATTCCGGACGCTAGAATCGGCACATGGGAAAGGAACAGATGCGAAAGCTGACCGTGATGGTTCCGGAGGAGCTGTTGCAAAAGGCGACACGGGCCACGCGGAGCGGCGTGACCCCCACGGTCCGCATGGGCTTGAGATTGCTCGCAGCGCGCGACGCGTACGCCCGCCTCCGCCGCCTGCGCGGGAAGGCGAAGTTCAGCATGCCGTGGCAGGAGATCAGGGGAGCAGAGTGATTTGCGCCGATTCCAGCAGCATGGTGGCCTACTTTCGGGGAGAACCGGGGCGGGACGTCGAACTCATTGACCAGGCCCTGGCCGACGCTCTGCTCGTGCTTGCCCCGGCCTCAGTTGCCGAATTGCTTAGCTATCCGGACCTGAGCCCGGCGCTGGAAAAGTCGCTGCTCGAGATTATTCAACTGGAGATCACAAAGGGTTATTGGGAGCGCGTGGGGAAACTGCGCGCGCTTCTCTTCCGCCACCGCCTTAGACCTAAACTGGCCGATTCGCTTATCGCGCAAAGCTGCCTCGACCACGACGTGCCTCTTATTACACGCGACCACGACTTCGCGGGCTTTCGCAGACTTGCGAACTTACGCATTCTGAGGCTGGAAGAGATCCTGCAATAGGCGGCCCCAATCTAACCGAAATGTCGGCCCTACACCCGCTGACAGGACATGTTGCGCGAAAGCTAACGGAGGCTCTTCCTTGAAGTCGATCCCTCGCTCGATCTTGTTCCCTCACTCTGCACTCTGGGTGCTCGTAGTGCTACTCGCACTAACAAGCGTACACCTCGTTAAGACGGCCGGCCGCCCAGCAAACCCGGCTGACCGCAACAGCAGCCAAGCGGATGACTGGCCTTACTACGGCCATGACGCCGGCGGCATGCGCTATTCGCCGCTCACCCAGATCAACCGCGAAAACGTAGCGCAACTCAAGGTGGCCTGGACATTCCACACCGGCGATATCTCCGACGGAAGTCACGACCGGAGGCGAAGTGGGTTTGAGTGCACGCCGATTCTGGTGGACGGAACGCTCTACATCACCACCGGTTTTAATCGCGTGATCGCCCTCGACCCGGAAACCGGCAAGCAGCGCTGGGCCTACGACCCCTTTGTGGACCCTACCGAGGACTACGGCGACGGGCTGATTAACCGCGGCGTTTCAACCTGGGTTGATCCCTCGCAGCCTGCCGGAAAATCCTGCCGTCGACGCATTTTTGAAACCACGCTGGACGCGCGCCTGATCGCGCTCGACGCCGCCACCGGCGCTCCCTGCGCGGACTTCGGCGAATACGGCCAGGTGAGTTTAAGGAACGTGCCTCGCTACGTGCAGGGCTGGTATCACATGACCTCGCCGCCAGCGGTGATTGACGATCTCGTGGCGGTAGGCTCGGCCATTGATGACAACGGGCGAGCCGAGATGCCGAGCGGCGTAGTGCGGGCCTTCGATGTGCGCAGCGGCGCGTTGCGCTGGAGCTGGGATCCGATCCCCCCGAACACTCCTGACTCTGAGAGTGCAGGTCTAGGGAAAAACGTGTGGCGAACCGGCGCGGCCAACGCGTGGTCCATTATGGCTGTCGACCAGGAGCGCGATCTTGTTTTCGTGCCCACAGGCAGCGCCAGCCCCGATTACTACGGCGGCTTGCGCCCGGGCGATGACAAGTGGGCAGACTCCATCGTCGCCTTGCATGCCAAGACAGGCGAAATGGCATGGGGGTTCCAGCTTGTCCACCACAACCTTTGGGATTACGACACGGCTTCGCCGCCTTTACTCACCACCTTGCAGCATGACGGAAAAACCATCCCGGTGGTGATTCAGGGCAACAAGACGGGATTCCTTTACGTGCTCAACCGCGACACCGGCGCTCCGGTGTTCCCGGTGGAGGAGCGTCCCGTTCCTCAGAGCGATGTGCCGGGCGAGGTGACCTCGCCCACCCAACCCTTCCCCACCGCGCCGCCCGCGCTCGCGCCGCAAAAACTTTCGGCCGACGACGCCTGGGGACCCACGCCTGAAGATCGCGATGCCTGTCGCAAGCTGCTCGAGGGTTTTCGCAACGAGGGCATCTTCACACCACCAGGCGTTAAGGAATCGCTGGCGATTCCCGGCAACGTCGGCGGCATGAACTGGAGCGGGTCAGCTTTCGATCCTGAACGTAACCTGCTGGTAGCGAACACGAACAACTTTCCCACCAAGGTAAGGCTCATCCCCCGGGCCACCTTCCGCGAGGAACAGATGCATCACACGGAACCCGGCGAGTACACGGCCCAAACTGGCGCTCCTTACGGCATGTACCGCAATCCCCTGCTCTCCCCCAAGTCGCACCTGCCCTGTGGTCCGCCGCCCTGGGGTACGCTGACGGCGGTCGATATGGCAAAAGGCACGATCCGCTGGCAGGTTCCGCTCGGCTCGTTCGCCCCTTCGTTTCCCGGTTTCCCTGCGGGATCATTTAGCCTTGGCGGCCCGATCGTGACCGCGGGCGGGCTCGTCTTCATCGCCGGCACCTATGACCCGTTCATCCGCGCCTTCGACATCGAAACCGGTAAGGAACTTTGGAAGGCGCAACTGCCGGTGAGCGCTCACGCCACGCCCATGACTTACGGTCTTAGCTCAAACGGCAAGCAATACCTGGTGATTGCCGCCGGCGGTCACGCCAAGATTGAAGAGGCGCCGCTGGGCGATGCGTTGATCGCCTTTGCCCTACCCTAACTAACCCAACAGGTTGTTGAAAAACCCGTCCCGACTGTCATTCCGAGGAGCCATAGGCGACGAGGAATCTCGTAGTTCCTTTAGTTTCAGAGCGAGATTCCTCCGCCTCGCAAGTCTCGGCGTCGGAATGACACAGTTTCGAAATGTTTTTCAACAACCTGCTAACGGTCGTCATCCTGCTGGTTGCCGGTGCCGATTGCCGAATGTGAGCCTGGGCTCAATCATGTATGTAAATATGGCGCTCTGGTCCGCGATTGCATACTTGCCTGTGGCGAGGTCCTCCAGGCTCGCCAGCTCACACTTCACTGGTTGTTCGGAAGTTTGCGATAACGCCGATTGGGATAAACAATCACCCGTTATTTCATCGGCCGGCTGCTCCCAATAGCCGCATTCGGGATCGATCAGGCCGCAGCCGCGTCGCTAGCGCGGACTTCGAGTACGGTACCTTCGACCTTCTGAAGATAGGCAATCATCTCAAAAAGGTTTCGCGCCTGGGGGTTGCCCGCAGGACCGAGCATCCGCATGAGGCTTTTCGGAGACCGGCCCAGAGCCACCCCAAGTTTAAGGAAGCCCACTGTGCCGTTGACGTATTCGCGCAGTACCACTTTTCCCGTTTCAACATCTCCGGAAACCATGCACGCGACGGCTTCGCTCAGCAGCGCGCGGCGAAAGTCGGCATTGTTTTCCAGGTCCGCTTTGACGGTGTCACTAAACTTTCGTGTGCTTAACATCGTTCTCTCGCTCCCGCTTCGTCCGTTTGTAATCCTGCCAGAGGGTTTGTGCCGCTTCTATATCAGCCTGTTGCCGTTTTTTCGCGCCACCACCCAGCAGGACCACCAATTGTTCGCCGTCCTTGCCGAAATACACCCGATAGCCAGGGCCGAAGTCCAGCCGCAGCTCAAAGACGCCAGATCCTACACCCTTCACTGCCGAGAAGTTGCCAGCCTCAAGCCTGTAACCCGCGCCCTTGTCGTCGCATCGAGCTTCTCACGCCATCTCGCAAAGACGGAAATGCCCGCTGCGTTTACATATTCGAGCAGTTGCGCCACACCCCAGAGTAACACATACGTTACTGATAGGTGGCCTTCCTGCGCGGGCTAACCCTATTCAACGATTAGGAGGTCTTTTCCTACAGGCGCGAGAAGAGCGAGAAGGGGTCTTATGCTCCGCCAAAGAAGACAGCCGGCGACACGTGAAAGCGCCGGCTAAGCCGCTCGATGTGATGACGGTTCAACTGGCGCTTGCCGGCGAGAATCAGAGACACTGTGCTTTCGCCGCCAAGGTCCGCCGCGATGTCCCGCTGCGAAAGGCCGTTCCGGTCGAGCAGGAATCTCAGCACGTCGGCCGGGTGCGCGTCGGGCACCGGGTAGCGCTCAGCTTCGTACCTTTCAATGAGCAGCGTCAGAAGCTCAATCGCGTCTTCCTCTTCGGGGGTCGGGTCGGGCTTCGCCGTGAGCTCGAAAAGTGCCTTGGTGTACTCCGCGAGTTCCTCGTCCGAGTGAATGATGTGAGGGGATCCCTGCTTGATCATCTCGACCGGATTCGCCAGCGCCGTGCTCATCGTGGAACTCCCCGATCCCAATTCGCGGGATTGTCGTACTCTTTGTGGGTCAGAAAAGACCGAATGTAGACGTGCCCCTCTGTGAGCCTGCCATC
This sequence comes from Terriglobia bacterium, assembly GCA_030042795.1. The sequence continues at coordinate 4,708 of JASHYZ010000421.1, forward strand.
CTTCTGCCGCGAGTAGTGGATGATCGTAACCAGGCGGTAGCGGTTCTGCCGGACGTTGAAGATCACATATCCCTTCACTGCGTCGGCATCCTTAAAGACCTGCCGGACGTCCACAAAATTTTGCCAACGCGCGCCCTTCACGATCTTGTGCCACGCCGCAATCTCGTTGGCGGCATCAGGGTATTGCTTCGCGGCTCGGCTTAGGTGCTTCCCCGTGACAATGTGCATGGGTTCGCTCCCAGGCCACCGGAAACGTAGGCAACCTCCAGAATACTTTGCAAAATGAAAAGTGTAAATCAGAAATCTCATTTCGCGGAGTAGGCACGAATGGGCCTTATCTAAAGAACTAAATTAAGAGTGATAATAATACTTATCAGTCTTATAGTAAGGCACAAGCGTGCCCTAATGCCATGAAAGTCTGATTGGTGTTATTCTTTGGTTTCTATGCCCGCTAGGCCGCTTTGGCTTGACCGTCTCCAGGAGATCACCCGGCAGCTCGACTCGCCGGGTTTACCTCCTGTGCTCGACCGGCCCTGTATCGAGCTTCTTTTCGGTGTGAAGCGGCGGCAAGCCATTCGGCTGCTCGCGGCGCTCGGTGGCTACCAAAGTGGGAAGACGTTCCTGGTTCCGCGCGATGAACTGGCGCGGCGGCTAACGGAGCTGTCAAAAACCCGCACCGCGCAACTCGCTCGCGAACGCAAGGCGAGGATGGTAGAGGCGATGGTTGACGCCCAGCGCGATCTCGCCACCCGGCTTACCGAGATCCCAGCCGCCCCCGACGTTGAGACGCGCCAACCCCAGCAAATTCCGGCTACTATCCGGCTGGCCGGCCCGGGAATGCTCGAAATTCGGTTTTCGGGCGCCGAGGACCTACTGTCCCAGGTGGTGGAGCTCGCTTCGGCCGCCAGCAATGACTTCCCGGCATTTCGCAAGATCGTCGAGGGTCAGCCATGACCACGGGCGAAGACCCACCGCTTGTTTCCCTGCCCCAGTACGAGGGCCCGCTCGACCTTCTGCTCGATCTCGTCCGCACGCACCGGTTGAACATACTCGACCTGCCTGTCGCCGAGGTCACCAGCCAGTATCTCGGTTACCTTCGCCGGGCGCGCCAATTCAACATTGACTTGGGGGCTGACTTCATCCTGATGGCAGCAACGCTGATCCACATTAAGTCGCGAACGCTCCTCCCGCCCAGGAATGGTCCGGGACATGATGACGA
>JASHYZ010000422.1 GCA_030042795.1 Terriglobia bacterium
CTCATAACCTGCGGCATGCGAAACCCCTATCGTAAAGAGACCAACTTAAACGGGAGTCTATCATAGTTTGACGTAGGGGCGGCCTTGTGCCCGCCCATTTCGAGGCCATTAAATCAGTTGGGCAGGCACAAGGTGGTGCTGGTGTCATTTGAACGCCCGAACGTCGTCATTCCCGCGAAAGCGGGAATCCCTTGCAGAAGTCCTTGGAAAAAGAAGGTATCCAGGAAGTGGATTCCCGCTTTCGCGGGAATGACGATGCCTCGGAGGGTTCCGCCGAGCAAATGACACCAGTACCCACAAGGTCTGCCCCTACGTCAAATCTCGGCTATCATGCATGATGGGAATGGAGGAAGAAAAATGCCCAAGATGCACGCGGTTCAGGTTCCGAAACCAGGCGGCCCCTGGGAACTCGTTGAGCGGGAGATTCCGGCGCCAGGGACGGGATGGGTACGGATCAAGGTTGAAGCTTGCGGAATTTGCCACAGCGACTCCCTCGTGAAAGAGGGCCGTTGGCCCGGCATTGCCTACCCACGCGTGCCGGGGCACGAAGTGGCCGGCGTGATCGACGCCCTGGGCGCCGGCGTGCCCGAATGGCAAGTGGGTCAGCGGGTGGGAGTAGGCTGGTACGGCGGCCACTGCGGCCATTGCGAGCCCTGCCGGCGCGGCGATTTCGTGGTTTGCTCCAACGGCTTGATTTGTGGAATGTCCTTCGACGGCGGTTACGAGGATTACATGGTGGCTCCCGCGCAGTCCTTGGCGCTGATCCCCAAGGAGCTCTCCGGCGTTGAAGCAGGACCGCTCCTCTGCGCCGGCATCACCACCTTCAACTCACTCCGCCACAGTGGCGCGCGGTCCGGCGATCTCGTAGCCATCCTGGGGATCGGCGGTCTCGGTCACTTAGGCGTGCAATACGCCGCCAAGATGGGTTTCCGCACGGTGGCGATTGCGCGCGGTTCAGACAAGGGACCGCTTGCCCTTCAACTCGGCGCTCGCCACTACATTGACAGCCAATCGCAGAATCCTGCCGAGGAGCTCACCAAACTCGGCGGCGCCAGAGTGATCCTCGCCACCGTCACCAACGCCAGGGCCATGAGTTCCGTGATCGGTGGGCTCGGTATCGGTGGAAAACTCATAATTTTGGGCGCCGCGTTTGAGCCCATGGAAGTGTCAGGAATTCAACTCCTCGGCGGGCGGCGTACGATTACCGGCTGGCCCTCCGGCACTTCCATCGATTCGCAGGATACTTTGGCCTTCAGTGCCCTCACCGGCGTACGGTCGATGAATGAGGCCTTTCCCCTCGAACGCGTCGCTGAGGCGTACGACCGCATGATGAGCGGGCAGGCCCGGTTTCGGGTGGTGCTCACGATGGGTGGCTAGACCCGGGGCTCGGGATTCGGGACTCGCAATTCGGGACTCGCAACTCGGGACTCGGGAAGGGAGATTCCGAAGAGCGGGGACTTGGTTTTCGGTGTTCGGGACTCAGAATTCCGGACTCGGGATTCGGGATTCAGTTTTCGGAATTGAGATGCGTGTCATTCCCGCGCAGGCGGGAATCTATTGGAGAATCTCACTTCCCGAATCGCGAGTGGCGAGTCCCGAAAACCGAGTCCTGAGTCCCGAAAACCGAATCCCGAACACCAAGTCCCGACGCTAAGCATGACTGACTTCTCCACGCCCCTGATGCGCCAATACAGCGCCATCAAGGCCCGGCATCCGAGCGCGCTGCTGCTTTTTCGCCTGGGCGATTTTTACGAGCTTTTCTTCGAAGATGCAGTCGTCGCCTCCCGCGAGCTGCAGATTACCCTCACCTCCCGCAACAAGGAAAAGGGCGAACCTATTCCCATGTGCGGCGTGCCCTATCACGCCGCCGAGGGCTACATCGCTAAGCTCATTCGCAAAGGTTTTCGGGTGGCCATCTGCGACCAGATGGAGGACCCGCGCATCGCCAAGACTCTGGTAAAGCGCGAAGTCACCCGCGTGGTGACCCCTGGCACCGCTGTCGATTCGCAGGTGCTGGAGCCGCGAGCCAACAACTACCTCGCGTCGGTCGCTGCGCGGCACGGTGCTTTTGGGCTTGCTTTTGCTGACCTCTCGACGGGCGACTTCCGAGCCACTGAGTTTTCCGGAGCGGAGGCGCGACAGAAACTGGACGATGAACTTGCCCGCCTGGCGCCAAGCGAGATGCTGGTGGCGGCCAGCAGCCTGGAGGCTGCGAGCGGAGGCGCTCAGTCCAGGACCCGATGTCTGCCGGTCAGCACCCTCCTGACGGTCCCGGCACCCAAGCCGGGCTCAGAGCCCGGCTTGGGATTTGAGCCCGGTGCAGATTCTGGCGCTGGGGGATCTGGAATCCGGAACCTCAAATCTCAAATTCCCGCCCTCAGCCAAAACCTGTCATCTCAGATTCCGGCTTCCGACCGCAGCCTAGCGTCTGAATTGCCCGTGGAAATCGCCGCTTTTGGCCAAAGCTTGCGATCCGACATTCCCGCACTCACGGTTACCCCGCTCGATGACTGGATCTTTGCTGAGGACTACGGTGGCCGCATTCTTCGCGATCACTTCCGGGTGGCCTCGCTCGTGGGTTATGGGTTGGAGACGCGGCCGTTGGCCATCGCCGCCGGCGGCGCCATTCTGCACTACGTGCGCGACACCCAGCGCGGATCGCTCGCCCATCTGGACGGTATTCGCTTCTTCGAGCAGCAGGATTCGCTGATTCTCGACCCCGCAACGCTGCGCAACCTCGAATTGGTTGAGCCTCTTTTCGCCGGAGCAAACTCGCGCGAGTCAACCTTGCTGGCCACGCTCGACGAGTGCGTCACGCCACTGGGCGCCCGCCAGTTGAAGAATTGGCTGCTGCGCCCTTCCATCGAGCGCGCGGAGATTGAAGCTCGCTGGGACGCGGTATCGGAGCTTCACGGCCAGCCCGTCGCGCGCGAGGAACTACGCAAGTCGCTCCGCCGCATTCAAGACCTGGAGCGGCTGCTCAGCAAGGTCACCTTGGAGACAGCCCACGCGCGCGACCTGGTGGCCCTGAAGCTGTCGCTGGCCCAACTGCCCGCCGTTCGCCGACAGGTGGCGGCGTTTGCAGCGGCGAGACTCCGTGACCTGCACGAGCGCTTGGATGAGCTGGCAGACGTGCACGCCTTGCTTGAACAGTCGATACATCCGGAACCGCCGGCGCTGCTGACGGAAGGCAACCTGATTCGTCCCGGTTACAACGCCACTCTCGATGATCTGCGTGACACCAGCCAGCACAGCAAGCAGCTTATCGCCGGCATCGAAGGCCGCGAGCGCGAGCGGACGCGCATTGGCTCACTGAAGGTACGCTTCAACAGCGTGTTCGGCTACTACCTTGAAGTCTCCAAGCCTAACCTGGCGCTGGTGCCGCCGGACTATGAACGCAAGCAGACCTT
>JASHYZ010000423.1 GCA_030042795.1 Terriglobia bacterium
ATCCCGGCCCCGTGAGGGGCCGACCGTGAGTAGCCGTAGGTGCAACCTACGGGAAACAGCCCACAAACACAGCCCGCCAACCCCGGAGGGGTTGACCGTGCTGCCGAACCCCGCGATTGTCCGGCCCCTCCAGGGCCGCGACAAACTGTTTTCCATTCCGTTCCGTAGGTTCCGCTGCACTTCACCTACGGCTATTCACGGTGTTGCCCTCCGGGCAACCAGAGAGACACGTCGCGGCACTCCCCGTCAGGTTAACGCTTATGGGGCTGCGCCCAGGGCGGATTAAGCCGCCCTGGACACAAACCCACCCCGGCGGGGTGCGTCTCGCCGGAGATCCTCATGGCGCCGGGCTTGCAGAAGACGCCCGATCGCCGTAGACTCCCTCCCCTTCTCACTATGAGTCCGGCGCCAACAAGTTAAGTGACGCGCGTCACAGATAAGCGTGATGCCGGTTCCTGATCGAAGGGAAGGACTGCGCCATTCTACCGAGGATTACGGAATTGAGTGACAAAGCCGCTTGTGGTCTGCCCCTCACCCACTGCTTTGAGGTTCCCCCTCTTCCACAGGGAGAGGGCTCTTTCCTTAATTTTCTGCCCTCTCACACCGGAAGAGGGTGGCCCGCTGGCGGCGTTTTCGCCAGGCTTCGACTTCGGTCAGCCTCCCTGAGCAGCGTCGAAGGGAGCCGCAGCGGACCGGGTGAGGGGGGCGCGTTTGTCACTCCATTTTGCAGTAAATTGCTGGCCCATCGTCGCTCGCGCCGTGGGAGCCGGGTCCGGAAAGGCGGTGCACGGTAGGCTAGATTAAGTGCCTATCGCAGCTATCAAGCGACCTATTGACGTGGTCTTAGCAACGTGATACGCTGCCGCCTGTGAGGTTGGTTGGATAGCTCTCAGGTGACGAGCGTGGGGAAAAGTGTGGTGGCAAAAAGCCGTCACGGCAAACTTCAGGACAGAGTAAAGAGTGAAACTTCCGCATCAGCGAAGAGCCATCCAAGAGTGCATAAGTCACGGCAAACTTCAGGACAGAGTAAAGAGTGAAACGTTACGAACAAAGCCGTCATCTTTCTGAAAATAAAGGACCGGATTTTTGAAAGCCGTCAGATCATTGAAAAGAAGTTAGTTGTCTTTGCAAAGCCGTTAGGTTGTTGATGTACAACGGTTTATTAGTCAAGCGCGCCGAGGACGGACGCCGGGATGCCCCGTCAGCGACTAAAGGCTGAAGGTGAGCTTGGGGCTCATGCGGAACCTAAAACTTTACGAACAAACCCAGCATCTTATTGAAAATAAAGAGTCACACTTTGGGGAACCCAGCAAGTACCTGAACCTAAGCAAGTTAATTAAAATATCCCAGCATCTGTATGAAGGACAAGAACATGATTACAATCAAACGCTCCTACGTGCGCGTCGGATTCGGGATATCGTTTGCGCTCCTGCTTCTGTTGGCGGCTACGTCTGCGCAACACCGCTTGCATGGCCAGTCTGATGCTCAGTCCAGCGGCCAAACTCAGAATCACCCGTGGATGGATGCCAGCCTGTCGCCTGACCAGCGCGCCGACATGGTGCTGAAAGAAATGACGCTGGACGAGAAGATCGACCTCGTGCACGGCCAAGGCATGCCGGGCTGGGGCAAACCCCGGCCCAACGCCTACCTGGGCAACGGCGGCGCCGGATTCGTGTTGGCCATACCGCGGCTCGGTATCCCGTTCATTCAGATGAGCGACGCGGCCTACGGCGTGAGAGGCAGCGCGCAAAACGGTCGTTACTCAACGGCTCTTCCTTCAGATCTTGCCGCCGCCGCGAGTTGGGATCCTCAGGCCGCCTGCGAGTATGGCGCGCTCATCGGGCGCGAGCTGCGCGCCCAGGGCTACAACATGACGCTAGGGGGTGGCGTGAACATAACCCGCGAGCCGCGCAACGGCCGGACGTTCGAGTACATGGGAGAGGACCCCATTCTGGCGGGTACCATGGTGGGCAACCGCATCAAGTGTGAGCAGGCCCAGCACTTGATCGGCGACATCAAGCACTATGCCGTGAATGACCAGGAAAGCGGACGTAACGAAGTGAACGCCGTCATCGGTGAGCGAGCGCTACGCGAGACTGACCTGCTGGCCTTCGAGATCGGCATCAGCATCGGACATCCCGGCGCCGTGATGTGCTCCTATAACGCTGTGAACGGCGACTTCGCCTGCCAGAACAAGCACCTGCTGACGGATATTCTCAAGAAGGATTGGGCCTTTCCGGGCTTTGTGCTCTCGGACTGGGGCGGAACGCACAGCACCGTGAAAGCGTCGGCGGCCGGCCTCGACAACGAGGAGCCGGAGGACATCTTTTACGGCGCCAAGCTGAAGGAGGCCGTGCAAGCCGGGCAGGTGCCGATGGCCGAGCTTAACGAACACGTCCATCGCATTCTGCGCTCGGAATTTGCGAGCGGCATTGTGGACCATCCCATCCAGAAGAGCGTGGTAGACGTCGAGGGTGGGCTTGAGATTTCGCAGCGTATCGCTGAGCAGAGTTCCGTCCTGCTCAAGAATGCAGACAATATTCTGCCGCTTGACCGCAGCAAACTGCGCTCGATCGCGGTGATCGGTCCTCATGCGGACACCGGAATGATCTCGGGCGGCGGATCGGCGCAAGTGGACCCGCCTGGGCGTCCGCCGTCGCGCTGGCTGGAGCAGGTATGGTTTCCAACGTCACCTCTGAAGGCCGTCATTCAGAGGGCTCCTGATGTTAGCGTGCAATTTGATTCCGGCGCCGACCCGGCTGCCGCGGCGGCGCTCGCAAAAAACGCTGACGTGGCCCTGGTGTTTGCCTATCAGTGGGAAAGCGAAGGAATGGACCTGCCAAACCTGTCGCTGCCGGAGAAGCAAGACACGCTCATCGAACAGGTGGCGGAGGCGAATCCACATACGATCGTGGTCCTCGAGACCGGCACCGCGGTAACCATGCCCTGGATTGATAAGGTGGGAGGAGTGCTCGAAGCGTGGTATGCCGGAAGCAAGGGCGCGGACGCCGTGGCCAACATCCTTTTCGGCGACGTGAACCCGAGCGCGAAGCTCCCCATGACGTTTCCGCGCAGTGTAGCCGACTTGCCGCACCCTCAGCTTGTGACCCCGCCGCGCGGCCAGTGGCGGAAGCCCGAAGCCCCGCCCTCGTTCAGCGTAAGCTACGACGAAGGATTGGAAGTAGGCTACAAATGGTACGACGCCAAAAACAAGCCGGTGCTGTTTCCCTTTGGATTCGGACTTTCGTATACGACGTATACGTACTCGGATATAAAGCTAAGCGAGACTGAGGGTAAAGTTGTCGTCGACTTTTCGGTGAAGAACACTGGCGCCCGCGCTGGATCGGAGATTACCGAGGTCTATGCCGCGCTTCCCGCCAATGCCGATGAGCCGCCGAAGCGGCTGGCAGGGTGGAGCAAGGTCCACTTGGAGCCGGGTGAGGATCGGGGAGTCGAGGTAGTGGTCGATCCGAAGTACTTGTCGATCTACGACGAGAATTTGAATGGATGGAAGCTCGTGCCGGGCAGCTACACCTTTATGGTGGGTGGGTCATCACAGAACCTGCCTCTGGCTGCAAAGCTCGGCTTGAAATAGCGGCGGCCAGCCGAGCCAAGCCTATGCTGGCTGCACCTATCAGCGAAAGCGCGTCCGGCGGATGGCAAGAACAGATGCGGGAGCCTGATCGCGCCGTAAGCGCGAGTGCGGAGGTCACAGCGCGGCGTAGCCGCAACCAAACTGAAGTTCTCCGCGACCTCCGTGCCGACAAGCCTCTCAACCCAGCGTTCACGAAGACTCCTGGGTCCTCCGTGTTACTAACGTCCACTTTCTTCTCGCACCGAGAAGAATTTCACCTTGTGCTTCAGTGCAGCTCGCAATCTCTCCGTGCCCTCTGTGGCCAAAAGCCTTCAACACTGAGGCCACAGAGCCTCCGTGAACTCTGTGTTGAGAGCCTTGTCGGCACAGAGAACACGGAGCCAGATTGGCCGCGAGTCTGAGCATCAAGAAGAACTTCGGCATGCGATACGGCGGCGCGGGAGAAATTTGTACAAGACGCAAACATTTTGACTTCTAGTAGTTCAGAGCACTACGCAGCCGGCGAAGTAGCCGATGCTGCATCCAATCACGCAGCCCGCCAGGACATCGCTCAAGAAATGCATGCCCAGGATGATTCGCGAGGCCCCGACGCTCGCGGCGCAAAAAAGAAGCCATAGAAGCAATCCGGGATAGAAATGAGCAACCGACATCGTGAAAGCAAAAGCTGTAATGGTGTGGCCGGAAGGGAAAGAAAACTCGTCGGGGGGAAGTAGGCGGGTCCAGTCACGCCGCACCGAGAAAGATGGACGCTGTCGTCCTATCAGACGTTTAAGCACCTGAAAGGTGAGGATGCCCAGGCCGCAGGCGAGCGCGGTGGAACCGATCGCAGC
>JASHYZ010000424.1 GCA_030042795.1 Terriglobia bacterium
AATTTCAGCTTGTAGGTCCGGCCGCCGAGCGCCAATCCCACGATCTGATGTCCCAGGCAAATACCGAACACCGGCACCCGTCCCGCCAGCTCACGCACCGTGCGCGCTGCGTACTCCACCGGCTCGGGGTCGCCAGGTCCATTCGAAAGGAACACGCCATCCGGCTTCAGGTCAAGCACGTCACTGGCGGAAGTAGCTGCTGGCACTACGGTTACGCGGGCGCCGATATCAACCAGGCGCCGTAGGATGTTGTGCTTGATACCGTAGTCGTAAGCGACGACGTGAAACCGGGGTTCGGGGTTCGGGATTCGAGGTTCGGGACTCAGTTTCCCCGCCTCGGACCCGGATTCCCACAATTGCGCGGAAGGCTGGTTCCATTCATAGCGCGCGGGCGTGGTGACACGGCTGGCGAGATCCAGGCCGACCATGCTGGGTGAGGCTTTGGCCTTCGCCACCAGACTCGCCTCATCGCGGTCCACGGTGGAAATGATGCCGCGCAGCGCTCCGTGCACGCGCAGGTGGCGCACAAGGGCGCGGGTATCGATTTCCGAGATCACCGGCACGCCAAACCCGGCAAGAAACTGCGACGTGGCCTCCGTCGAGCGCCAGTTGCTCGTGAGTTGGGAGAGCTCGCGCACCACCAAGCCTTCCGCATACGGCCGCACGGATTCGCTATCAAGGATGTTGGTGCCGTAGTTGCCGATGTGCGGATAGGTGAGGATGACGATCTGGCCGGCGTAAGAAGGATCGGTGAGGATCTCCTGGTAGCCTGTTAGCGAGGTGTTGAACACAACCTCCCCACAACGCTCCCCGGGAGCGCCACCGCTGCGCCCGTGAAAGGTGCGGCCGTCTTCAAGCGCAAGAATGGAGTCCATTGAGTCTCGATTCCGAGTCAGTCTATCAGTCTATCAGTCTTCAGTTTATCAGTCGTGGGTCTATCGGTCGTGAGTTTAGGTACTGGTGTCATTTGAACGCCCGAACGCCGTCATTCCCGCGAAAGCGGGAATCCACTTCCTGGATACCTTCTTTTTCCAAGGACTTCTGCAATGGATTCCCGCTTTCGCGGGAATGACGATGCCTCGGAGGGTTCCGCCCAGCAAATGACACCAGTACTTGAGTTTATCAGTCTTCCAGTCTGCGAGTCGGTCTGTCTTCAGTGCGTCAGCTTCGGCTTGCTGCGCTCGGGTTCCGAGTCCCGGCTCAAGCGAACAATTGAAAACGGATGACTGGCGACTGAAAGACTGGAAGACCGGAAGACCGAAAGACTGACAGACCGACAGCTATTTCACCGCAACGCCCCTAACTGGTCGAGGGGCCAGTAGACGAAGGCCGCTTTGCCATAAATGAAGCTGCGGTCAACCGTTCCCCACACACGGCTGTCGTTTGACGACTCGCGATGATCGCCAAGCACATAGTAGTGATTCGGCTCGACGCAAACCGGCGGATAGCTGTCGTGGTCAAGATAGCTGGGCGGAACGTAGTGCTCGGCGAGGGGCTTGCCGTTGACTTCCACCGCGCCTTCGCGAATGCTCACCCACTCCCCAGGCAGGCCAATCACCCTCTTAATGTAAGACTTCGAAGGGTCGAGAGGGTAGTGAAACACCACGATGTCACCGCGGTGGATGGGCTCAAAGCGATAAACAAACTTGTTGATGAAGATGCGCTCGTGATCGTACAAGCGCGGCATCATGCTGGTGCCTTCCACTTGCACCGGCTGATAGAGGAAAACGATGACGATGAATGCCAGCAACAAAGAGAGGATGAGATCGCGCAGCCAGTAGCGCGCTTCAAAGAAGCTGCGCCGTGAACCGGTAGGGTCCCGGCTGCCTTCCTGGGAGGGTGATGAAGAAAGCTCCGGCATGATCCTGGCGCGCTCCCCCCAAACTTATAAGACGGTTGCGACGCTTAAACGAGAGCTACCCAGCTTGTCGAGAATCTTATGCAACTTTGTCATTCCGAGCCCGTTCGCTCCTCCGCTACGAACGGTTCCTTCGCATTGCTCAGGACAGGCTCTGAGCGCAGCGAAGGAGCTCAGGGTAAACTTCGCGAGGAATCTCGCTGTCTGTGCGGTTAAGAGAGACTACGAGATTCCTTGTCGCCTCCGGCTCCTCGGAATGACACTGCAGAAGAAGTTTTCAGCAAACCCCTACGCGAATCCGCTCTTTTCGCGTGCAGCAGCCCGGTGCGTCACCGGCTTGTTCTCAACGCGTGTGGTGGCGGCTAGCGATTCCAACAAGCGTCGCTGCTCCCGCGAGAGCTGGCTGGGGATTACAACCTGAACGTGGACGTAGAGGTCGCCGCGCCCACGTTCCTCCACGCGGGGGATGCCAAGCCCACGCAGCCTGAAGACTGCGCCCGGTTGGGTTCCCTCGGGGATGTGAAGCCGCTCCTGGCCATCGAGCGTGGGAACTTTGATGTCTGTTCCCAAGCCGGCCTGCGTAACCGATATGGGAATCGTGATATGCAGGTTGCTTCCGTCGCGGTCGAAGAACGCATGCTCACGCACGCGAAGCACCACGTAAAGGTCACCGGCAGGCCCGCCGAAGCCGCCGCCCTCGCCCTCGCCGCTCACGCGCAGCTTCATGCCATCTTCGACGCCGGCAGGAATTTTGATGCCCAGCACTTTCTCCTGCCGCGTGCGGCCTTCAGCTTGACAAACCGGGCACGCCTCACGAATCACCTGGCCGATGCCCTGGCACTCAGGGCAGGTCCGGCTGACGGTAAAAAGCCCCTGCTGGTGGCGGAGCTGGCCGCGCCCGCCACACACCGAACAGACCGCGGGCGAGCTGCCTTTTTTTGCGCCCCGTCCGCCGCACTCCGAGCAGCTCTCCCAGCGTGGGATCTTGATCTTGGTTTCCAGACCTTTGGCCGCCTCCTCGAAGGAGATTTCCATTTCGTAGCGCAAGTCAGCGCCGCGCTGGGCGCGCGTTCGCGGGCCCCGCTGACGGCCAAACACTCCGCCGAAGAACTCGCCAAACAGGTCCTCAAAATCCGTAAAGATGGTGGAGGAAACATCAGGCCAGCCCTGGCTCGCGGCGCCGGCGACTCCGGCGTGCCCGTAACGGTCGTAGGCGGCGCGCTTCTGAGAGTCCGCGAGCACTCCGTAAGCCTCGGTGATCTCCTTGAACTTTTCTGTGGCCTCGTCGTGGTTTCCGGGATTGCGGTCGGGATGGTACTGCAGGGCAAGCTTACGGTAGGCGCTCTTCAGTTCGCTGTCAGAGGCGTTTCGCTCAACGCCCAGCACTTCGTAGTAATCGCGCTTCTGGCTCATTCTTAGTGGCTGATTCTAGGAACTCGAGCTCCCTGAAGAAGTGGTGCCTTGATTTTCGCTGCCTTCGACGGCCTCACTCCTTCGGTACGAGTGGAAGCAAGGCTGGGACCTTAAGCCGCTGTCTTATTGCGATTCTTCCGACCCCTCTGAAGCCGTGGACTTCTTGCTGTGACGTTCTCCTGCGCCGTCGGTGGCGGCTTTGGGCGCCACGGCAACCTTCACAACTGCTGGACGAAGTAGACGGTGCCTGAGCTTGTATCCTCGCTGAAGCTCTTCCACAATCTCCTGATCGCGATGTTGCTCAGATTCCACACTCTCGACCGCTTGATGAAGGTGCGGATCAAAAAGCTGACCCTTCGTATCAAGGGGATCGAGACCTGCCCGAACCAGAACGTCAAGCACGTCACGATAGATTAACTCGATACCCTTGTAATATTCCTTCGGGATCTTAGGGTCGCGATGCTTGAGCGCACGCTCGAAACTGTCAAGTGCGGGCAGCAGGGAGCGAATGAGATCTGCCGTAGCGTGCTTTGAGAATTCTTCCTTCTCTCGCTCGGTGCGCTTACGAAAATTGTCGAGCTCCGCCTGCTTGCGCAGCAGACGAT
>JASHYZ010000425.1 GCA_030042795.1 Terriglobia bacterium
AATCACGGCGTCATTGACGGCATCATCGAGGGCATCGTGGTTTCCGGCCTGGGCGGTGTTGCGGGCGTGCAGTTCAGCCGAGCCTTCGCCGCTGAGGACGCCGTCGGGTATGGAGAGGAAAGCGTCAAGGCTTCCATGCTCAACCTCGCCGCGCACAGCGTCCTCTTCACCGTCCGAGGGGCGAGCCAGAATCTTGGTGACCTCGTACGCAGGCGAGCCATTCCTAAGCTTCGAGGTGAGCCTTTGGGAGATCGACTCTCCCAGGTCGCCCGTTTCGTCAAGAATCGCCAGCTTTAAGGTGTGATCGTTTTCGCGCGTAGCCGTGTAAGCCTGGAAGGCAAACATGCCAATGCTAAAGGCCGGCAAGAGAATCGTGCTGAGGATGAAGGCCTTCGTGCGCACCCGCACCAGGTATTCTCGTCTGAGAACCAGCCAGAGCTTATGCATGGGCTTCTGACACCTTCTCAATAAAGATATCGTTCAAGGGCGGTTCGATCAGTTCGAAGTGGTTAATACGCACGCCGCGCTCGATAGCGGTCTTCAAAAGATCCTGAGGGTCCGCACCTGGCGTGAGCTTGGCCTCCGTGACCGCGCCATAGTGGTTGACGTTCCGGACCAGGCCAGGCTGATTCAAAAAGCCGTCGTCGCCCTCGAATTCAATTCGGACGGTGTTCTTGCCATAGGAGCGTTTGATGGCCGCCAACTCCCCTTCCAGCACGCTGCGTCCCTTGTTGATAAGGCAGATGGCATCACACATCATCTCCACCTGCTCCATGCGGTGTGTCGAAAGGATGATGGTGGCGCCCTTCTGCCGGAGCTCAAGCATGATGTCCTTGATAAGAGTTGCGTTGACGGGATCGAGGCCGGCGAAGGGCTCATCGAGAATGAGCACCGGAGGCCGATGAATGACGGCGGCGATGAATTGCACCTTCTGCTGCATGCCTTTGGAAAGGTCAATTACCTTACGGTCCGCCCAAGTTGCAATTTCAAGGCGCTCCAGCCAGTCGCTCACGCGGCGCCGGCCTTCGGAGTCTGAAATGCCTTTGAGTCCGGCGAGAAAGAGTAACACTTCGCGCACTTTCATGCGCGGATAGAGGCCCCGCTCTTCCGGAAGATAGCCGATCAGGTCCTGCGCCGAGTCGTCCTGCGGCCGGCCGAGCATCTGAATGGAACCCGAGTCCGGAATGGTAATGCGCAGGATCATGCGCAGCGTGGTGGTCTTACCCGCTCCGTTCGGTCCAAGCAGCCCGTAAACGGAACCCTGCTCGATGCTCAGGCTGAGGTTGTCAACGGCAGTAACCGTGTCAAAGCGCTTGGTAACGTCTGCCACATTCACCGCTGTGCCGTTTTTCATGTGTCTCCCTCAAGGACCCGCACCCTGAGACTTCGGCTGGGCGCGCCTTCAACCCCCAGCCATAGAAGCTCGACAATGTCGACGTGAAGCGAAACTGATTCTATAGCATCCAAACACTGGCAGCAACGCCGCCGGTGAAGCGTGGATCGGCCCTTGTGCCCCAGGAAGTTCCTGGGTGCGCAGGCGTCGCGCCTGCCGCTCGGTCGCCGGTCCTTAAAGAGCGGTTACCAGAGCGGGCGAGACGCCCGCGCTGGCCGGGAGCCCGTGCTACGTGGCACGGCCATTCTGGCCGTAGATGGCAAATGTAGAAACTCAAGAACGCGGGCGAGACGCCCGCGCTCCCAGGTGCTAAGATAACGGTTCTTCAGACTACCAGGACAGTTGGGAAGGGATTTCGCATGCGCAATGTTGTAATCATCGGTTCCGGCTGTGCCGGGCTCACGGCGGCAATTTACGCGGCTCGCGCCAATCTCAAGCCGCTGATTATCCGCGGGCTCGAAGCCGGTGGGCAACTCACGCTTACGACACTAGTAGAGAATTTTCCCGGCTTTCCTCAAGGCGTGCAGGGACCTGAGTTGATCGACCTCATGTCGAAGCAAGCCTCGGTGTTCGGCGCCGAATTCATGGAAGGTGACGTGGCGAGCGCCGATCTCTCCAGGCGGCCGTTCACGCTGGAGGTCGGGCCGGAGAAGATCGAGACCAGCACCTTGATCATCGCTTCGGGGGCGTCGGCCAAGCTGCTGGGCCTCGAGTCGGAGCGCAAGCTGCTGGGTCACGGTGTTTCCACCTGTGCCACCTGCGACGGCTACTTCTTCCGCACCAAAGATGTGGTGGTAGTCGGCGGTGGCGATACCGCCGCCGAAGACGCGCTATTTCTGACGCGTTACGCCAACGAAGTTACCGTGGTGCACCGGCGAGACCAGCTTCGCGCTTCGAAGATCATGCAGGACCGGCTCCGTGCCAATCCGAAGATCCGCTTTGCCTGGAACTCGCAGGTGGCGGATATTCTCGATCCGAACCAAGGCGAAGTGACCGGCGTGAAGCTGCAGGATGTGCGCACAGGTTCGGAGAACTTCAAGCCCGTAGCTGGAGTCTTTATCGGGATCGGCCACTCGCCGAATACCGCTGTATTTCAGGGCCAAGTCGACGTGAATGAGAACGGCTACATTCTCACCCATGACGGCTCGAAGACGAATATTCCCGGCGTATTCGCCGCCGGAGACGTGCAAGACCACGTTTACCGGCAAGCCGTCACAGCGGCCGGATCAGGCTGCATGGCGGCTATCGACGCTGAGCGATTCTTGGAAGCTGAAGGACACTGAAGCAGTGGCAAGTAGCAAGTGGCCAGTGACAAGCCATCGAGGACTGAATCATTGATTCATCGACCCATTTAATCAATGATTCGATGGGTAGCGGTAGCCACGGTCAGTGCTGCTCTGACCGTGGGATTTTCTCAGCCTCGGTTAACCCTCCGGCAACTGGACATAGTTGATCTGAGTGGTAGCGCACATCTCGCGGTTCGGAGGCCTGCGGCATTTCGTGAGGCTTCGAAGAAATGCCGGGGACTTCGAAGAGCCGGAAGTCCGTGTTACAAATGCTGATTGGGTTGGTCTGCGAATGAAGGAGTTAACCCTATGCTGGGTCCCGATCAAGTAAGCCAATACAAACACGATGGCTTTTGTGTATCCGCCGGATTTTTGACCGCCGATGAACTCAGCAAGATTCTGGACGAGATCGACAGCATTTCCTCGGGTTCGACAGTGGCAAACCATGACAGCTCCCGCATGGAAATGGAACCGCATCAGGGGCCTGATGGCACGCGAATCCGGCGGATCTACGAACCCTGTACTCATTATGGCGTCTTTCGGGCGTTGTCCGAGTCAGTGGGCCTACTTGACGCCGTCGAGCAGCTTCTGGGGCCGCACCTAAGGTTCCACTACAGCAAGATCAATATGAAACCGCCCACAATCGGCTCGGTGGTGGATTGGCATCAGGATCTTGCTTACTACCCGCTCACCAATCGGGACTCCCTGGCTGTCCTCTTTTATCTCGACGACACGGATGGAACGAATGGGTGTTTACAGGTGATTCCGAGCCTTCACACCGGGCGTCTTCTGGACCACACCTTTGACGGCTTCTTCCAGGGACGCATCACTGAGACGGTGGACGAATCGAAGGCGGTACCTCTCGATGGTAAGCGGGGAACTGCCATCTTTATGAATGCTATGACGCCGCATGCTTCCGCGCCCAACACATCATCCCGCCCGCGGCGTACGCTGATTCTTAGCTA
Organism: Terriglobia bacterium; assembly: GCA_030042795.1. The sequence continues at coordinate 3,645 of JASHYZ010000425.1, forward strand.
TCGGGCTGCGGATGCTTTTCCGATTTATGTGGAGGGCCAAACGCAGAATCTCGAGGCGAATGCCCGAATGGTTCGGGGAGAGAGTCCTACGGCAGCACGATTTTCGATGACCTCATTTCCTATCCCACGGTATCCCAAACAAACGAAGTCCTTGTACGAATTGCAGGAGCTCGCGCGCGCAGGAGCAGCGCGTAATTAGGATCAGAGATAAGTAGCTAACTGCTAGCTCGCGGGGTGGCCTACGTCGTTTTTTGATGTAGGCGCCAGTCTAGCGGTGCTGGAGTTGGATTTCTAATTTACGCTCTTCTAGGCTTCAATTCTTCAGGAACCAGCCGAGATATGACGGGGGCGGAATTTTTCTCTGGCTATTCTTATGGAGTTGTAGAACGGATTGAAGCTGCTTTGGGAGCGATGCTAGCCATAGCGGGAATGTTGATGAGATCCACGCGGTCTTGACCGTCCCAGGGTCGGCTGGCGCAGACCCTTGCATTGTGGCGTATGCGATTTCGCGCAGCCAAACTTTTCTGCGTGTCGCCTGGTGACCAGCGAGGTAGATTCTCTCTTGGTAGCGGCTTTTGTAACATTTTTCGCGGAACTGAGAGCCAGCTTGGTAACGGCTGCGCAATCACCGGTCGCTTGGCCCCAACTCAAGCGCCCTTCCATCCAACGCATCCGGCGGGGCCACCCCCATCAGGTGCAGCACGGTGGGAGCGATGTCCTGGATGCTCGGGTAGGGTGTTTGGAGACGGCGGTTCGAAAAGAAGATGCCTTGCGTATCGCTGGGGTCGGATGCGCAATGGTCGCCGCTCCACTTCTTGAGATTGGCCACCACAATTCCTTCCGGTATCGCCCCCAGTGAAGTCTGCCAGGACGTCCGGTAGCCGTCCCGAAAATCGAGCTGCAGGTCTGGCGCGCCCGCCATGCGAGCGCCGTGAAAGATGTCGCGGCCTAGGTAGACATTCTGGATCACAGGTTCGTTGGTGTCGGGATCGCGGAAGGCCAGCAATTGGGTGCGCATCTCTTGCAGAATTCCATCAGCCTCGGCGCCGGGCGCGACTATTCCATACTTTTCCCGTCCTCGCAAATTCAGGTAAATCTGGCCCAGGCCAAGCGCGTAAGCTCGCGTATGGCTCCAATCGACGTTGGGGAAAAAGCTGCCTTGGCCGAAGAGCTCGGCCAGGTTGTAGTTATTCTCCTTGGCGTTCGGATTCTTGAGCGTCATGTAGCCGTTCTGAACCAGCCAGGTGTTGGTGTTAAATCCTTTGCGCCAGGTATGGAATCCGTGGTCGGAGACGATGATGAGCGTCCCGTCGGGCTTCATCGCCTGCTCCACCTTGCCGATGATTTCATCCATGCGCTCGTAGACGCGCAGGATGGCGTCGCCATACTGCTTGGCCAGCTCGGGATCGTAACGCGGGTGCTGAGGATCGATCAGCCGGTAGAACATGTGTGAGACGCTATCGGTACTGGTAAAGACAGAAACCAGCAAGCTGGGCGGATCATTCTTGATCTCGTCCACAGTTACGTCTTCGAGCGTCTGCGTGGTGCGGAAGAGGTCGTCGAGAAAGACGCCCTCGTCAATCTTCTCTTCGTTCAGCGCCCAGGTGTCATGCCACCATCCCAGCGTCTTCATCAAGCCGTGCTTGCGCGCGATTTGGGCGGCATAGCTGTTGGGAGAAGTAATCGGCAGAGCCGGTTCGTCAGGATCGATGTTGAGCGGCGACATGTA
>JASHYZ010000426.1 GCA_030042795.1 Terriglobia bacterium
TCCAAGTTTGCTTGACCAGCAGGGACCTTGAAAGTTCCGTCGCGGATGAATTGGCGGATCGCCCACCACCGTCGACTGAACCCCTCCTGGTAGGCGTTGTAGTACGCGTCAAAATACCAAAACGGAACTGGGATACCCAACGCCAGCCAAAGCAAGGGCTTCGAAGGAAGTGTCAAGGCCGCCCCGACACCTGCGAGCCACAACGTTGCCGCCATCTGCTTGGTGCGGTGTCGGAGATCATCGAAACTTTCAATTCTTCGAAGCAGCAGATCGATCTCCTGTTTGAGGATATCCGCCTTGAAATCACATTTGTCCACGGGTCACCCACCTTTCCTGACACGGATCAATCTTGCCTGCAACCGCCCCAACGTTCAGAGGCCGCCACGCGCGCTCTTCAGCGCGTGGGGCGCTGCGGCATTCTGATCATGGGCCGGCTGCGCGCCGAGCGCATAGCTCTGCGGTTCACGTCTGCTTGGTTCGACGTGCACTCTACTTACAAACCGCGGAGTTTCACTCTGCGCCAGCCGCCCAGAGAAGAAGAACGTGTGCCCGCACTGCTCGCGGGGGGCCCGAACGTCGAAAACCCGACTGGCCATTGCACTCCGAGGCGGTCAGGCTTATGCTGACGGTCGGCCCGAGAATCGACAAAGGAAATTCTGGCTTAAGCCTTTCTCGCCCACAAGAAATCCGGCTGGGTTGTAATGCTGTTTCCTTCGAACACAGGGACAACGCCGCATTCGGGCCAAGTTGCGCCAGACTTCGAGCTTCCTGATTCTATGGGAGCCGCGCGGCGCCTCTCTGAATTGGCGGCGGCTGGGCCGCTCGTTCTTCTCTTCTATCGTGGGCATTGGTGACCGTTCTGTCTCCACCAGTTGGTGGAATATCGCCGTATCTACCCATCCCTGCGTGCCGCGGGTGCTAACCTGGTAGCTGTTTCGGTGGATGCCCCCGAGAAATCCGAGGCTGTGAGGCACGAGCTACAGCTTCCGTTTTCCATTTTGTCGGATTCTCAGCGCCGTGTGATACGCGAGTGGGATATATACAATCCGCGCGAAAAAGGAGGCATTGCCAAGCCGGCCGTATTTATTCTCGCGGCTGATCGAACGGTGCGCTTTGCCTCCGTCGATGAGGTCGCTTCCCGTGTTCCCGCCGCCGAAGTTGTGCGCCGCGTGTCGGAGCAGGGTTCCCGCCCCGACGCCAATCGAAAGGCGCTCATCCCTGGACCGGCAACCTTCTTCCGCGCCATTCGCAATGGTATACGGATGGGCGCGAAGCAGTAAATGTTCGGGCCAGAGCGAGATTTCTCGCGGCGCCGAGCCGCGCGGCGGCGCTCGAAATGACAGGCCGGGGTTCCATTCGCTCCCCTTGGTTTCTTCGGTGTTATTTCGACATCTGCTTACCTGCACAAATCGGCGATTTCGGCACGCACGCGATCCCTCAGGTCAACAAGTTCTCTTTGATCGCAGCGGCTCGTGTCGATGGGCTTTCCCACCGCAACCCTGGCGTCGCGACGGGCACTCACGCCACGCGAGCCCAGCACCTGCGCGGTTCCGCGCAGACCCACGGGCACCAGCGGGCTTCCAGTGAGGGCGGCTGCGTGGAAGGCGTCCAGACGGTAGCGGCTCCGCACGGGCGGAGCGCCAGGAGCGCTGTCGGAAAGCACCAGAACCGACTGCCCGGCTTCCAGGGCCTGCCTGATGCTGTCGCGCAAGCGCCATCCCGCCGGCTGGCCGGCGTCCGCTGCCGAGTCTAACACGAGATGTTGGAGCAAGCCCGCGGCTTGCCGTGGCATGAACATTACTTCGCCGGGGTCAGCGAGAAAAACCTCCTGCGGCAAGAGACCGGCAAGGATGAGCGCGTCCAGTGAGCCGGCCCGGTTTGCAACGAAGACCGCGGGACCTGTGGCGCCCGTGTGCGGCGCCGTCACCACCTTCACAGGCGCTCCGCTAAGCCGAAGCAGCCAACCTGCCGAGGCCTTCGCCACCCGTGCGCGCCGCCCGTCCGGCGCCATTCGAGCAACCCCATTAGCGAGCGACGAAACTATAGCCGAGGCCGCTACGTAGTACGCTCCCCTAAGCGACAACGCCAACTTCGCCGCCCGGCGGGCCATCCAGGCGCCGATGTTGCCGCCCACCAGGCGCGCCATCTGGAGCCAGGGCGCACGGGCGCCTTCGCCGAGCGTGCCGGTCTCAAACATGTGCCGCGTCTCGTTGCGGCGAATCTTGCCGCTCGAAGTCTTGGGAATGCTCTGAGGAGGAACCAGCACCACCCGGTCTGGCGAAATGCCGATGGCAGCGACGTGATGGACGATTTCCGCTTTGATCCGCTTGCGCTCCTGCGCGCTGCTCTCGCGCGTTTCGGCCACCACCACCACCCGCTCGGTGCCGGATCGCGGCTCGCGGCTACCGAAGGCAGCCACACAGCCTCGCCGCACGCCGGTTACCTCAGCAGCCGCGTTTTCCACTTCCTGGGGAACGATGTTGTGGCCGGCCCGGATGATGAGGTCTTTGGCGCGGCCGGTGACGAAAAGCTCTCCGCCGGCCCAGTAGCCGAGATCACCTGAATCCATCCAGCCTTCGCCATCCATCACCTCTGAGGTCGCCTCGGGATTGCGATAATACCCCGGCGTGCGCGACAGCCCCCGGAACCAAATGCGGCCTTGGACACGCTCCGGCACGGCGCGGCCTTCGTCATCCCGAAGTAGCACTTCGTGGCCGGGCAGCGGAGCGCCGTTTGCCACAAAGCGCAGCACATTCGTGTTGGGATTTTCATGGCGGCTGCCATCGGCCGCGTCGCCATTCGTGCCGGCCGAGCGTGAATCGGCCACCGGAACGGCGTGGCCCTCCCGGGCATAGAGATCGCGCTTAATAACATCAATTCGGGGCGGCCGGTCGATAGGCGGAAAGGTGAGCGCCACCGAGGATTCGGCCAGGCCATAACAGGGAACGTAGGCTTCGGGACGAAATCCGAAGGGCCGGTAGCGTTCGGCAAAGCGGGCCAGGGTTTCGGGAAGCACGGCCTCACCGGCGTTGATGGCCACCCGCCAGCGGCTGAGATCGAGCCCCTCCAGCGCCTCGTCACGGATCTTACGCGCGCAGAGCTCGTAAGCGAAGTTGGGCGCCGGGCAGAGCGTGCCGCCGGAATCGTGCAGCGCCCACAGCCAGCGTTCGGGCCGTGAGAGAAAGTCGAGCGGCGAAAGCACCGTGATGGGCAAGCCGTGATAGACGCTAAACAACCAGGAGCCGATCAGCCCCATGTCATGGTAGAGCGGCAACCAGGTGACTACCACATCATCCGGGCGGAAGTTCACCGCCCAACCGATTCCCCGCGCGTTGGCCAGCACGTTCTGCTGCGTAAGCACCACGCCCTTGGGGTCGCCGGTGGAACCCGACGTGTATTGAATGAAGGCGATCTCAGACGGCTGCACGTCAAGC
>JASHYZ010000427.1 GCA_030042795.1 Terriglobia bacterium
ACCCTACGGAGAGAGCCCGCGCTTGAGGCCGGGCGCCCTACCGCTCACGGGTCCGTTGCCTCAGCCTGGGACATTCGAAATCCCGGCCGAGAAGTCGGAATGTCCCCTAAAATTAGTCAGTAGGGGTGCTGTGACGATCGACAAGGATAAGGAGCAATGATAGGCGTGACCGATCGCTGGACCGCCGTGGCATCTAGCTTCAAACGCGGTGTGGCGGTGGACTCACTACGGTCCGCGGTCAGGCGCCGACGCCACGGGTGGCGGCTGATCCCCACCCTTGGCGCAATGGTCGTGGCCGCGACCGTGACGGGAGTGCGATCCACTTTCGCGCAAGGCGGCGTGAACCTGGTTCCCAACGAAGCTCTCTTTTCGGTACTAGCCGCGATTAACCTCGCCGGATACGACTCGGGACTTGACTCCGAGCCTGCTACCGGCGTGCGTCATGAGGTTCGAGCCTGGTGCGCCCGGCGGGAGCCCGAGGTTCTACCTGCCCTCACCCGCTTCTACCGCGCGCATCAGTTGGTTGACCCGTCTGCCGATCTAGGTCAATACCTGTCGCTCGCTCTGCTGCTCGGCCCGCCGCCAGACTTCAAACCTACCGTTGAGGATACGGACTTGCCGCCCGATGCCGCCACCGTAAAGGAAATCGTGCCCCTCCTCCAGCGGTTCTATCGTGAGGCCGGCCTCGATGAAGTCTGGACGCGCCTCCAACCGTCGTACGAGTCTACGATTAACGAGTTGAGCGGTCCAATCCGCCAGTCAATTACAAATACTGACGCTTACCTGCGCTTCCCGAGCGGGGCCTACCTGGGACGCGCGTACACCATCAACATGGGTTTTCTCGCCGCTCCCGATCAAGTCCAAGCCCGTATCTACGGTGAGAATTATTACGTGGTGGTCACTTCTTCCGAAGATCCGCGAATAACTGACATTCGCCACCAATATCTGCACTTCATACTCGATCCTCTCGCCTTGAAGTATGCGTTTGAGATCCACCAGAAGGAAGTGCTGGCGGCTTTGGCGCGGCCCGCACCCGCCCTTGGAACTGACTTCAAGGAAGACTTCTCGCTGTTGCTGACCGAGTGTCTGATTCGGGCCGTCGAGCTGCGCATGGACAGGCCGCCCCAACCCGAGAAACAAGTGGATCAGATGACCAGGCAAGGCCTCATCCTGGTGCCGTACTTCTATGAAGCGCTCGGCGATTTCGCCAATCAACCTGCCTCAATTAGCACCTACTACCGGCAGATGATCCTCGGCATCGCGATTCCCAAGGAACAGCAGCGCCTGGCGAGCATAAAATTCTCGCCCGCGACTGAGGTTAGGGCGGCAAGCCATCCCGTGGTTCGCCGCACGGCGGCCGATGCGCTGCTCGACCAAGGCGACAACCTCATTTACCAGGGGAATTACGCCGAGGCCAAGACAGTATTCTCGAACGTTCTTAGCGCCGATCCTCGAAACGAGCGGGCGCTCTTCGGGATGGCGGTTGTAGCCAGCAATACGCGAAAGCCAGATACCGCCGAAGACTACTTCAAGAAGACCCTTGAGGTGGCCCGGAGTTTGCGTATCGCCGCGTGGTCGCACATTTATCTCGGCCGTATTTATGACCTTGAAGGCAATCGCAAACAGGCCCTTACTCAGTACCACGCCGCCTCACTGTCGGCCGGGGCCTTCCCTGACGCTTGGCGCGCGGTCCAAGCGGGATTGGCACAGCCCTTTGGCGCGAAGCCATAGGCACCGTCCGGAACCGGAACAGCGGCAAGGCGACGGCGCCGCAGGCAACTATGTTGAATGATGTCCTTGCACGAAGGACCCGTCTTGCGGAAAAGGACATAATAGACGTCTCGGCGGGGATTATAGCGTTGGCACCGCGAACGAGCAAAGCTGGAATGTCCTTTAGAATCAATGGATGGGACAGTGAGACACTCGCAACACACAAGGATTGTGACATGTGTTATCCATAAAGTAATAACCTCGATTCAAGGCGATTCTTGCCGTATCGCCCGGCTCTGTCCGAATTTGACATGAGGACAGGATTTCAGTAGGCTCAAAGCGCGTCTGAAGTGGGGCAGCGATGGGAGGAATTATGGGGAAGTATCTTGGAGCCGTCTTATTGGCGAGCATAATCTTTGGGTTAACCTCGGTAGCCCGCGTGAGCCAAGCACAAAGCCAGGACCAGAGCCAAAAGCCGGCTCAGGGAGCAACCGGCTCGCAGCCGGGTGCTAGTCAACCGGCGCAAGCTGCGCCTGCGCCTCCGTCTCCAGATCAGATCAAGGCCTATAACGCGATTCAAAGCGAACTTGATCCAGCCCGGCAAGTTCAACTTGTGGACGATTTTGCCAAAAAATACCCCACCAGTGTGCTCTTGAGTGACGCCTACTTTTACGGGGCTTACGCCTCCCAGCAGCAGGGCAAAGTTCCCGAGGTGATTGAGTACGGAACGAAGAGCCTTCAGGCCAATCCGAATAATTTGCGCAGTCTGTTGACGCTGGCTACGATGCTGCCACAACCCCAAGACCTGCAGGGCAGCGATGCCGACAAGGAGAAGAAGTTGAGCGATGCGGAGGCGGACGCCAACAAAGCCCTGGAACTAATCCCGACTTTGAAACAACCGCCCAACCAGACTCCGGACCAATTTACTCAGGTCAAAGCGAGCCTGACCTGCCAGGTGCACGCATCGCTGGGTATGGTCCATTTGCAACGGGCGATGGAAGGCCTCGCCGGCGCGGACCCTGCGGAGCTTGGCAAGGCTGAACAAGAGTATAAGGCAGCGGTAACGGGCACCAAACAGCCCAACCCCGAGGATTATTTCCGGCTGGGCGAGGTTTATGACAATGAGAAGAAAATTGATGAGGCGATTGATGCCTTCAGCCAGGCTTCGAAGCTCGGCCAGGGTACGCCAATCCAGAGTTATGCTGATCAGCAGGTTGACAAGCTAAAGAAGCAAAAGGCTGAGGCCCCGCCCCCCGCCAAGCCCTAGCCCACGCCGGCTGTGGTGGCGGTCTGTAACCGCCGAATCCGGTGGTTCCGAAGTGCGGCGGTCACACAACGCTGCTTCAGCTGGATTCAGATGTCAGGGCCGTGGCGGGACGAGGGTTTCGTGGAAATTCATCGGTTTCGTCCGCATGGCTAAGGTATCGCCAGAACTCCTTCAAGAACGCATCGGCTACCAGTTTCGCAATCTTCAATGGCTTAACGAAGCCTTGACTCACTCCTCGTACGCGCGGGAAGCGGCGCCGCATCGGGACAACGAGCAGCTTGAGTTCCTAGGCGACGCCGTGCTGAACTATCTCGTGAGTGTTCGGTTGGCGGACGCCTTCCCTGACTATCCGGAAGGCAAGCTCTCACGCGGGCGCGCGCGGCTTGTGGCCGCGGAACACCTGGGCCGGGTGGCGCTGAGCCTGGATCTTGGAAGCTATCTCCGCCTGGGGCGAGGCGAGGAAAAGACAGGCGGGCGAGCTAAGCTGAGTTTGATGGTGAATGCGCTCGAAGCTTTAGTGGCCGCGATTTATCGCGATGGGGGCATTCGCGCGGCCGGCCGCTTCGTGCATCGCTTCATCCTGCCGGCTGATCTTGAGTCGGTTGCGGTGGATCTGTTTACCGTTGACTATAAGTCCGCGCTTCAGGAGTACCTCCAAGCTGAACGGTTGGGTCCAGCAAGCTATCGCGTAGTGAGTGAAGTGGGAC
>JASHYZ010000428.1 GCA_030042795.1 Terriglobia bacterium
TTCACGAATTACCTGTCTTGGGGACCACTCGCCTGGCGCTTCCTTCCGGACTCGCAGGCCTGGGCGGCGGCCGGCGCGGTAGTCACCTGGGCCGGAGTGGCCTTGGCCATTTGGGCGCGCACAATCCTCGGCAGGAACTGGAGCGCGACCGTCACTGTAAAGCAAGAACACACCTTGATTCGGAATGCTCCTTACTCTACCGTTCGGCATCCGATCTACTCGGGACTTTTGCTTGCCGGTCTTGGCACGGCGTTGGCGGTCGGCGAACTCCATAGCTTGCTGGCAGTAGCGATCGGGCTCGTGGGGTTCCGCATTAAATCGCGCTTGGAAGAACAGTTCATGGTCGAGCAGTTCGGACAAGAGTACGAAGATTACCGGCAGCATTCCTGGGCGCTCGTGCCCTTTGTCCTGTAGGCCACACTTCACAGAAAGTGGACGCATTGTTTCTGCCTCACGCTTCGGGTTCAAGTCTTCTCCGTGTTACTAACGTCCACTTTCTTCTCGCGCCGCGAAGATTTTCGTCTTGTGCTTGAACGCAGCTCGCAACCTCTCCGCGCTCCCTGTAGCCAAAAGCCTTCAACACTGAGGCCACAGAGTCTCCGTGTTGAGAGGATTCTAGGCACGGAGGGGGCCGAGGCCTTCGGTTTGGTTGCGGCCAACGACCGCGCCAGGATGCTCAGTTTCCTGCACAGAATCTATTTTGGCGCTTGCCTGGCAACGAAGCTCACCACATCACCGATTTCCTGGGAAGTGAGACGCTTTGAATAATCGCCCGGCATCGCCTTCACTGGTGCTCGTCTGATTCCCACCGCATCAGATTTCAAGATCAGATAGAAGTCGCCCTGTGGATCTTGAAGCTGAAACGAAAAATTGTCTTCATTGCGCAGGACGCCAGAAAGTTCGGCGCCGCTCCGGCTCGTCACCGTGACTTGCTCGGGCGGCGAATCAGCAGTCTTCTTCGTGCCCAGGATGACGCTGCGAATCTCGAAAGGCTGATGATTGCGGCCGTAATCGGAGAGGTCATCCGCGATGAAGTTACCTCTCCCTTCCATGACGTGGCACGTCGAGCACTCGGCCTTGCCGAAGAACAACTCCTTGCCTCGTGTCGCGTCGCCGGTCACGACTTCAGGCGCAACGCTGCCTTGCAGCTCCCGCAGGTAGGTCACGACGGATTTGATGGTGGCAGAGCCAAGCGAACTAAACTCCGGCATGCCCTTCGCCGGGATTCCGTTATGAACGATTCCGGCGAGGTCTTCGTCCGATAGCGACTTCACCTGACCCTGGATGATGCTGGGTGCGTGCTCGCCACCGCGGCCGTCGAGCCCATGACAAGCTGCGCATCGCGTTTGAAAGACCCTCTGGCCAAGCGCGTTGGCAGATGGCGTTTCACCAGCTTGGGTCGCGCTCTCCTGCTGCGCTGCAAGATCGTGCGGTGTCGCTGCGGAGATGGCCAGCAGCAATATAATCCAGAGTCCCACTGACCAGCTCTCGCACCTCGCCTCACCCCTCCCTGTCGTTGCAGGAAACTGCTTGACGGAAGTGAAAACTTTTCGTCTCATGTCAGGTTGTCCCAGCAGGCTGTTGAAAAAGGCTTGCCAAATGCTGTCATTCCGAGCGAAGCGAGGAATCTCGCTCTGGGGATAAGGGAAATACGAGATTCCTCGTCGCCTTCGGCTCCTCGGAATGACAGGTTGGGCGACTTTTTCTGCAGCCTGCCAGACGCGCTCCGATGCAAAGTTTCAGCGCCGGAGCGCGACAGCGAGATGACACCCATGCGCAGTTCTCCCCTGGTCTCTACCTTCTTGCTGCTCACTTCGCTCGCAGCCGCGAAGCCGCAGAACGTTGCGCCTCGTGTCGGCTGCCAGGTTGAGGCTACCAATTATAAAGGATGGCAGGCCCAGCAAATTTCGAACGCCTGGGTGAAACTCATCATCGTTCCCCAAAACGGCGGAAGGCTGATGCAGGTGGTTTTCAACGGCCATGAGTATCTGTTCGTCAATCCACAGTACGCCGGAAAATATCTCCCGCCCGACGACAGCAAGTGGTTCAACTATGGCGGTGACAAATTGTGGCCGCTGCCCGAAGGCAACCAGGATGAGCAACACTGGGCCGGCGGTTCAGACGTGCTGGATGACGGCGCGTATTCACTCCAGGTCACGTCGCAAGCGCCTCAGTGCTCGATCTCATTAACCGGTCCGGCAGACCCTCGCACCGGGCTTCAGTTTATGCGGACCATCAGCCTACAGCCGGATTCTCCACAAATTCACTTCCATGCTTTGATGAAAAACGCTAGCGGACATCCCATCGAGTGGTCTGTGCAATCCGTTTCGCAATACAACGCGGCAGACCCACAGGACAGTTCAAATTACAACCGCGAGCTACGGGCTTTCACCCCTGCCAATCCGCACAGCAGCTATCTGGAACGCTATCACGTTCGCTTCGGCCCGGCTGAGAATCCGTTCGTCAGAATTCAGGATGACGGGCTCTTCGCGCTGCATTATGGCTACCTGGCGGCCGAGTTGTGGATTGATTCCACAGCCGGCTGGCTCGCGGTTGTCAACGGTGCCTCTTCTTACGCTATGGTGGAGCGCTTCCATTACCAGGAGAATGCCCGGTACCCGGGCAAGGCCTCGGTTATTTTTTGGACCAATGGTCCGGAACTGCACATAGACGACCGTGGCTTTCCTTCTGTCACGCCGACGAAAACCGACGAAACGCCGTTTTACATGGAGGCCGAACTCAACAGTCCTTTGGTTCGGCTCGATCCCGGCGAGACCTATCCATTCGATACCGACTGGTTTCCGGCCCGATGCGGAAAGCAGTTCGGCGGAGTAACTGATGCTGGGCTAGTCTCAGAGGCTCTCGCTGCCCACCGGACGAGCAGCACGGGTATCAAGCTGTCGGGCTCATTCGGCGTTTTCTTTCCAGGCAAGTTCATGGCGAATGTCTACAATCGTGACGGACGACTCTTGCAAAAAACGGCGCTCCAAGAAGCTGACCCTGGCGAATTGGTCACTGTCGAGAAGGAGATTGAAACCGGCGGCGAGGCAGACCACGTTTCACTCCATCTTGAAGACTTGGCCGGAGCTGATCGAGGCGCCCTTGGAGAAGCCACCGTGGAGCCGCCTCGATGAGACAACGGCAAATCAAATCGGCGGCGCGCAAAGCAGCTTTGGTCGCGGCTGGCACGCTTGGAATTCTGCTGGCGGGCCGTCAGATGGCGCAATCGCCGGTTCACGCGCGCGCTGATGTACAGCCCGGAGACTTGCTCACCCGCCCCATTGGCGCCAACTGGACGTCCTACAACGGCGACTACACCGGACGCCGATTCAGCAGCCTGAGTCAAATCAACACCGGCAATGTCGCCCGCCTGCGCGCGGCCTGGGTTTTCCATTCTTCGAACTCGGCAAGCATGGAAGTGACGCCTTTGGTGTTCAAGGGGGTGATGTATGTCACCTCCGCCAACGACGCCTTTGCGCTCGACGCGCGCACCGGCCGCCAGTTGTGGCACCATGAGCGGTCCGTAACCTCCGGCCTTATCGATGATGCCTCGGCTCACCACAATCGGGGAGTGGGCCTGTGGCACGATCGCGTCTTCATGCAAACCGACAATGCGCATCTGCTGTGCCTCGATGCGCGCTCGGGACGCCTGTTGTGGGATGTCGCTTACGCGGAAGGGTCGAAGAATTATGGCGCCACCAGCGCTCCCTTGGTAGTTAAGGATGAAGTGGTGGTGGGAACTTCCGGCGGAGATGACGGTGTGCGCGGATTTGTGGCCGCGTTCGACGTGCTGAGCGGCAAAATGAAGTGGCGCTTTTGGACGATTCCTGCGCCCGGAGAATTCGGATCCTCGAGTTGGCCCGGCAATTCGTATCTGCTGGGTGGCGGCACCACCTGGATGCCCGGCACTTACGATCCTGAAGTGAATACGATCTACTGGTGCACCAGCAACCCCTCGCCGGACTTTCTCGGCAACGGGCGTCCCGGCGACGATCTCTATACCGATTCCGTCCTGGCGCTGGACCCTGATACGGGAAAGCTGAAATGGTACTTCCAGTTCACGCCGCATGACCTTTACGACTATGACGCCACTGAGACGCCCGTTCTGGTGGACGCGGTGGAAGCAGGCCTCTCCCAGAAGCTCCTGGTGCAGGCCAACCGCAACGGCTTTCTGTATGTCCTCGATCGCGAAACCGGAAAGTTTCTGAAAGCCACACCGTTCGCTCAAAAGCTGAACTGGGCAACCGGAATTGACTCGAGCGGCCGGCCGATTCTTTCGGGCCAGATTCCCACGCCCCAAGGCACGCGCATTTGCCCGAGCATCGTGGGCGCCACCAACTGGTATTCGCCTTCGTACAATCCCGAAACGCGGCAGTTGTATTTCATGGTCACAGAAAGCTGCGAGGTGTATACCGCCAAGCCCCAGACGTTCAAGGAGGGTGAAACCTATTACGCGACCGGCACCAAACGCGTGCCGGGCGAACCCGCGAAGCGCGTACTGGAAGCCTACTCGGTTCCGGAGGCGAAGCTGACGTGGCGCTACCCGCTGGCCGGCGAAGGCGAGTCTTGGGGCGGCACCATGACGACGGCAGGAGGGCTTGTGTTCTTTGGCGACGACACGGAGGAGTTTGAGGCCGTGGATGCGCGCACGGGAAAGGCGCTCTGGCACTTCAATACCGGCCAGTCCTTCGCCGCCTCGCCCATGACGTACTCGGTGGGCGGCGTCCAATACCTGGCCATTGCCGCCGGCAGCGACGTGTTTGTGTTCTCGCTGCCGCAGTGATGGAGACGAGCAGTGGGCCGAACGGGTTCGATAACGATAAGTAGGACTATACGCCTGGACGCGAATGCGGCGTGGAGACTCTGTGGCCTCCGTACTACTAACGTCCAATTTCTTTTCGGGTCGCGAAGATTTTCGTCTTGTGCTTGAATGCAGATCCCAACTTCTCCGTACCCTCTGTGGCCAAAAGCCTTCAACACTGAGGCCACGGAGTCTCTGTGAAGTCCGTATTGAAAGCCTTCCAGGCACAGAGGTCGCCGAGGCCTTCGGTTTGGTTGCGGTCAAAGGCCACGCCAGGTTGAAAGCTCTTGGGCACGGAGAACACGGAGATGCCGCAACACCCAATTGGATTTGTTGCGAACGCGAAGACAACACTTTCTCTGACCCGAAAAGAACCCGAGACCTTGTGCTACAGAAGACGGTCCGTTTTTGAGCCCCGCAAAACCA
>JASHYZ010000429.1 GCA_030042795.1 Terriglobia bacterium
TCAATAGCTCCAAGCCGCCGCACTTTTCCGTGGAGCGCTTCCTCAAGAATCGCATCCGCGAGCGCTTCCCTTTCGCGGGGACGCCTATTGTGCTGGAATGGAGGCGCAGCCGTTAGTTGGAATCATTCATGGACGGGGGCGCGGAGGTCAGAAAACCACGGTTTAGACCATATCCGCACGGGCTGGAAGCCCGTGCCGCGCAGCATGGCCATCTTGGCCATGCTGCTTTGCCCTACTTCGGCGCTGTGGGATCGTCGAAGATTCCCGGCGGGTAGGTCTCATTGAACACGGCCGAGTCACGGAAGACGTCGCTCAGGCGCCGGTTATTCATCAGGTGAGAGATTTGCCTGGGAATGGTAATCCCTTGATACGTTCCGTAGTTTCCGTAAATATCGGAATATTCATCCCAGTCGTTGATCAGCGGATCCCACTTTCGATAGGAAATCTGCACCGGCCACCCGGTTTGTGTGGCGACGTAGAGCTTGATCTGGGTCTGCTGCGCATCCACCACATCGAGCACGTTCACGGCAACGTTGTCGACGAAGTCTACGCCCGCTGTCTGCACCAGCGTGCCGGGCTCGTGAATGCGAAGACGCAGAAGATTCTCGAGACTGTAGCGATTGTTGAACCGCCAGGTGCGAATATCCTCCGTATCGAGGCTCACCGTGCCCATGCGATCGATCTCCCAGCCCAGGTCGCCGTTGTTGATGACCACGATCGGCTTGCCCTTCTTGGCGAGACCGTACGTCAACCGGCGCTTGTCAGGAAACTGCATCTGGCTGTCGAAGTAGACGATGCCTCCCCGGCCGCTTCCCAGGGTTCCATGCGTGGTGAGCGTCTTGGCGCTCAGGAAAGCCGCTCCACCAAGAGCCTGAATGGTGCGGTCAAGGATTTGCTGAGCTTTCGGTTCAATGCGAACCGGAAGCGTAGAAGAGTTGGGAACCGCTTGAATCGTAGAGGACGCACTTTGGACGGGCGTGGCTTCGACGTGCAGCGTGACGGGTCCGGCCGCGAAGGCAACCGCGAGCGTCGCAATCAGCTTGAACTTCGGTGAGCGAACCATGATGCCAGAGTGTACCCGAGGCAGCGGACTACCCGCACAGCACGTTTCCGCCGTTGACGTTCAGAATCTCGCCCGTAATATAAGATGCCATTTCGGAGGCCAGGAAAAGAATCGTCATCGCAACCTCGCGGGCCTCACCGGGCCGGCCAAGCGGAATTCCGGCCTTGATCTTTCGCGCCTCGGCGGGCGTGTCGAGCACAGGACGGGCCATGTCCGTGTTTACCCAACCCGGCGCCGCACAGTTCACCAGGATGTGATGCGGCGCCAACTCGGGCGCGAGGCTCTTGACCAGGCTAATGAGTGCGCCCTTCGAGGCCGCGTAATCGGCGTGGAACGGCTCGCCGCGCTGTCCCGCCGTGGACGAGACCACGATGATCCGCCCGCCTCGTTGCTTCATCATGTAAGGAACAGCATGCCGGATCACGGTGTAAACGCCTTTGACATTTATCGCCATCATCTTATCCCAGGCGCGCTCGCTCATCTTCCCAATCGGCAGCGGCTCAGGCGGCCAGATACCGGCGTTGGCCACCAGAACGTCGATGCGGCCAAAGCGGCGATGCGCAGCGTCAATGAGTCGCTTTCCGCCGTTCATCTTCGAGATGTCGGAGCGGACGGCCACCGCGCGCGCCGCCACTCGCGGCGCTACTTTTCATCACTTCCCGCGCAGCCGCGGTAGCGTTCCTATAACCAAAGACCACGCTCGCCCCGCACTCGGTAAATAGCCTGACCGTGGCTGCGCCGATGCCGCGCGACCCGCCGGTGACCACCGCGACCTTCTGGTGAAGCCGGATTTCCATTCAAGAAATGCGACAGACTCTCATGCAAAGGCGCAGAGCAGCAGAGTGAGGGCAGTAAACAAGGACTTCTTCTTTGCGCTCTTGGCGCCTTTGCGTGACACCTTGCATTCTTTCACACCTTCGACGGCTCGGGCTGAAATAAAACGCGCTGTCAGGAGTCTGCGGCACGACCCCTAGCTCGTGCGGGCCGGGGCCGACCACTACCACTAACCACTCACCGTCCACCGCTGCTAAAATAGCTGTCGATGGCTTCCACAAATTTTGTTCACCTTCATCTTCATACGGACTACAGTCTGCTCGACGGCGCCTGTGACATTCCCAAGCTGATGGACCGCGCGGCCGCGCTCAAGATGCCGGCGGTGGCCATGACGGATCACGGCAACCTGTTCGGTGCGATCAAGTTTCACGAGGAGGCGAAGAAGCGGAACATCAAGCCCATCATTGGTTGCGAGACGTACGTCGCTGTCGCCAATCGTTTCGACCGCACTTCAAACTCCGAGAAGCCCCACCACCTGGTACTGCTGGCTGAAAACGAGCGTGGCTACCGGAACCTTGTGAAGCTTGCTTCCTCAGCCTACCTTGAGGGGTACTACTATAAGCCCCGCATCGATAAGGACTTGCTGGCGCGCCATTCCGAAGGTCTAATCGCCCTTTCGGCGTGCCTCCAGGGTGAGGTCACCGCGGCGGCGCTCGCCGGTAAGCTCGATCAGGCTCGCCAGTCGGCCTACGATCTTCGGGATATCTTCGGCAAAGGGAACTTCTTCATCGAGATTCAGGACCAAGGCCTGGACGAGGAGCGCCGCGTCAATCCGGACTTGGTGAGGCTGTCGCGTGAAACCGGAATTGGATTGGTGGCCACCAACGATTGTCACTACCTGACGCACGAGGACGCCCGCGCGCAGGAAGTGCTGATGTGCATTCAGACCGGCAAGACGCTAAGCGACGCACAGCACATGCGTTTCGCCACCGATCAGTTTTATCTTAAGTCGGCCGAGGAGATGGCTGCGACTTTCGCTGAGATCCCTGAGGCCCTGGAGCGCACGCTCGAAATCGCCGAGCGGTGCAACCTGCACTTTGAGAAGAATCAGCACGTGTTCCCTCGCTTTGAGGTTCCCTCTGGCGAGACGCTGGAGAGCTTCTTTGAAAAGGTAACGCGGCAGGGATTTGACAAGCGCCGCATCGCACTCAACCGCCGGCGAGCCGAGGGCCGCCTGCGCTATCCGATCGAGGCCTATGAGGAGCGCCTGAATTTCGAAATCGACCTCATCAAGAAGATGCGCTTCGCGGGCTACTTCCTGATTGTTTGGGACTTCATCCGGTTTGCCCGCGAGAAGTGCATTCCGGTGGGCCCGGGGCGCGGCTCGGCCGCCGGCAGCCTGGCGTCTTATGCGCTGCACATCACGGACGTGGACCCGCTGCAATACGATCTGCTTTTCGAGCGTTTTCTAAACCCTGAGCGCATCACCTTTCCCGACATCGATATCGATTTCTGCATGCGCCGCCGGGGCGAGGTGATCGAGTACGTGACCGGAAAGTATGGGCGCGAGAACGTGAGCCAGATCATCACCTTTGGGACAATGGGCGCCAAGGCGGTTGTGCGCGACGCCGCGCGCGCTCTCGACATGCCGTTTGCTGAGGCCGATCGTATCGCCAAACTTGTTCCGAATACGCTGAACATCACCCTGAAGGACGCCCTGGCGCAGACCCCCGAGCTTCGCCAGCTCCACGAGCGGGAGCCACGTGTCGCAGACCTCTTGCGTGTGGCCATGAGCCT
>JASHYZ010000430.1 GCA_030042795.1 Terriglobia bacterium
GAGGTGGACGCGGCGCTTGGCGTGGCCAGCATGCTGCTGCCACCCGGGCTTTCGGTTCTCACCATTCGCGGGCGCGTTCAGGCACCGCAAACCATGCGCACGGCAGCCCCGCCGTCGTCCTACCACACCTATCGAGGGCCTCTGGTGGTGCTGGTGAACGGCGAAACCGCGAGCGCGGCCGAAGTGGTGGCGGCCGCGCTTGAGGAACACGACCGCGCAGTGATCGCCGGCGAGCCCACCTTTGGCAAAGGCGTGGTGCAAAGCGTGATGCCTTTGAGCGACTCGATGGCGCTAGCCCTCACCACGGCGCAGTATTTTACGCCCAGCGGGCGTTCGATCCAGCGGCCCATTCCGGGGACTTCGCTGGCCGCGATGGATCCCAGCCGCACAGGCCAGACCTCCGGATTTCGCACCGACGACGGTCGGGGCCTGGCCGCCAGTGGCGGAGTCACGCCGGATGCGATTATCCCCGCCCGCGCAATGGATCCGTGGCTGGCTTTCCTCGATCAGCGCGGCGCGTTCACAGATTTTGCGTCCGAATACCGCGGCACGCACGGCCAGATTCAGCGTTCGTTTCAACCGGATGTTCAGACGCTCAGCGACTTTCGCGGCTATTTACAGCGCAGTGGAGTGTTGGCTCCGGACGAATATTGGGACCATGACCAGGATTACCTGAAGCTTCGTATTCGGACCGAGCTCATGAACCTGGTTTACGGTTTACCGGTGGGCGACCAGGTGGCAACGGAAGGCGATCCTCAGGTTCAGGGGGCGGCGGATCTGTTCCCTCGCGTTCAAGGACTGCTGAAACCAGCGCGGCTGCCGTCATCGTGAATAGCCCGCATTTCTCACGGCGGTTAGGCCAGGGCGTGAAAGGGCACGGCCTCAGCCGTGCCGGATGAGCGACTTATACAGCTTTTTAGCTCGCGCCGCACGCAGCTTATGGCGACGAGCTGCGTGCGGCGCGAGGCCCGAGAGAAACCGCCAATGGCTTGGAACGGTAGGGCTGAAGCCCTGCCCTTTCGTTCCGTGGTGAGAAATGCCTGCTAGGATTGGTTTTCCGGGCTTTTGCCTTATGGTGGGACGGCTTGCCGTCCCCAACACGGGTTAGAAGCCCATGCCACGTGGCATGGCCAGCTTGGCCATGCGGTGAATGTAGAAACTCCGGGGGTAGGACAAGCCCTACCCCTACTTCGCGTCTTTTTAGTGAAGCGGTCACTTCGTGGGCATGTGCGACGCTCAGCGTCGAGCGTCGCTACCAAAACGTCGAGGAGGGAAATTGAGAAAAGCTTCTCTGAAAATGTCAAGACCAACATTGATGGTGTTGGTGGCAGCCTGCATGTTAGCCGCGCCTCTTTGGGCGGGCCGAGCGCCTGATTCCAATCTGAAATTCGAAATCTCCTTTCCGGCATCAACACACGCGGAGTCCATTACTGGCCGCGTCTTTGTGGTGATCTCGCGCGATAAGGATCCGGAGCCTCGTTTGCGCGCGGGTTTCTGGGGTGACGCGCCACCGCTTTTTGGCGCCGATGTCAGTAGCCTAAAACCCGGAGAAGCCGCGGTGATTGACGGCTCCACGCTGGGCTATCCTACCGACAGCCTGCGCGACGTCCCAGCCGGTGACTACTACGTTCAGGCTGTGATGAACATTTACACCGAGTTTCACCGCTCCGACGGTCACACCATCTGGGCGCACATGGACCAGTGGGAGGGCCAGCAGTTCAATCGTTCACCGGGCAATCTTTACAGTGAGCCCCAGCAGGTGCATCTTGACCCCGCGGCCGGATATGATGTCAAGCTGAGCCTGACGAAAGTGATTCCGCCCATCGAAGAACCTGCGGATACCGAATGGGTGAAGCACATCAAAATCCAAAGCAAGCTGCTGACGGCATTCTGGGGCCACCCGATGTATCTTGGCGCCGTGGTGTTGCTTCCCAAGGGATACGAAACGCACCCCGGCGTCCGCTATCCGGTGATCTACGAACAGGGCCACTTCAGCCTTGCGCCGCCGTTCCGGTTTTCCCCTAAAGACGAACCACCCTCGCCCCGCTTTGAGCAGTTCATGAAAGACTACAATCTGGAAACCGGCTACCAGTTTTACCAAGCCTGGAATTCGGATAATTTCCCGCGCATGATCGCCGTGACCTTCCAGCACCCCACGCCTTACTTTGACGACTCTTATGCGGTGAATTCGGCCAACAACGGCCCTTACGGCGACGCGCTTCTCACCGAGATGGTTCCTTATCTCGAGTCGCACTTCCGCATGATCCCTGAGCCTTGGGCGCGGGTGCTCACGGGGGGTTCGACGGGCGGATGGGAGTCGCTCGCCTTGCAGGTGTTGCACCCAGATTTCTTCGATGGCACCTGGACGCTTTACCCGGACCCAATCGATTTCAGGCACTACCAACTCGTGAACATCTATGAAGACGATAATGCTTTCTGGGCGCCGCATCACACCTGGCTTCAGGTTCCCCGTTACATCGAGCGCGACCCGAACGGCCAGGCCGAGACCTCAACGCAGAAGTTCAGCCAGCTTGAAGATGTGCTGGGCAGCCACGGGCGCTCCGGGCAGCAACTCGAAATTTGGGAAGCGACGTACGGACCTGTGGGCGAGGACGGTTATCCCAAACCCCTGTGGGACAAGCGCACCGGCAAGATCGACCACAGCGTGGCCAATTACATGCGTGATCACGGCTTTGACCTCGGCTACGACCTGCGCACCAACTGGAAGACGATCGGGCCGAAACTGGCGGGCAAAATCCACGTCTACGTCGGTGACATGGATAGCTACTATCTCAACCTTGCAGTTTACGACGTCGAGAATTTCCTGAAGAGCGCCACAGACCCCAAGTACGACGGCGACTTTCAATATGGCCGGCCGGAGAAAGGTCACGGCTGGCAGCCGGCCAAACAGGAAGAGATGGTGCGCTGGATGGCAGACCACATCACCAAGTACGCTCCGCGAGGCGCTGACACCACCTCGTGGAAGTACAATTGATTGGCGGAGGGAAGACGGCCCCAAAGCGGCGCGCATTGCGATCACGTAGACATGAGCGTTCGCATTCAGCTTCGCCGAGCAACCGGCGGGGCGGCAGAAGCCGACAGCTAGCGCAGAGTTTCGCCTTCAGAAACTCTGCGGTTTCTGGCTATGGACGATAATATATCTAGGCTACCGTATACTCTCTAGAAGAGAAGCCGCAGAGTCTGAAAAGGCACAAACTCTGCGCGACCGGGCTTCACTTTCATCTCCTGTGTGCCGCATTCAGGGTTGGGCAATCTCAAGCTGTTTGCAGATTGCGCGCACAGTGCCCTCTTTGATCTCGCGATGTCGAGGTACGCTGGCAATTCTACCGTTGCGCGGGTTCAGCCAAACCGTGTGGGCGCCGCCCTCGCGCAGGAAGGCGCAGCCTTCCCGACGCAAGTGGCGCTCCAGGTCCGCAAGCTTCATACGCCGGCCAGCTCGATGCTTTGGCGCACTGCGTTAGGCGAAATGCTCTTTTCCGCCAGTTCGCGCTGGCACTCTAGCACGAGCTTGAGGGCGTCCAGCAGGTTGGCCTTTGCTTCATCTA
>JASHYZ010000431.1 GCA_030042795.1 Terriglobia bacterium
ATTGTATTCGTCGTGTCTCCGCGGCCGTCCGGGTTTGGTGGCGCCCGACGTGGCCGCTTACGGTTGAGGTGTCCATTGCATCACCGACAGACTCTGCAGTCAAACGTACTCGATGCTTTGCAACTGCTGATTCGCACGCCTTCCGTCAACCCGAACCTGGCTCCCGAGGCAGGCTGTACTGAGGCTGCGGTGGCGACGGCGGCGCGCGATTGGCTTGCGGCTCGCGGCGTGCGAAGTTGGACCGATGAAGTCACGCCCGGCCGCCTGAATTGCGTGGCCGAGGCCGGCAACGGAGAGGGCCGCACGCTGGTGTTCTGCGCCCACCTCGATACGGTGGGAACTTCCGGCATGACGATTCTCCCGTTCGAACCCAAGGTGGAGAACGGCCGCGTCTACGGCCGCGGCAGCTACGACATGAAGGGCAGCGCAGCAGCTATTATGGCGGCAACCGCAGAGCTCGCGGAGGAGCAACCCCAGGGGCGCGTTCTGGCCTCCCTGGTGGCCGATGAGGAATACGCCAGCCTAGGAGCGCAGGATTTCGTGAAGCGCTATCCCGCGGACGCCTGCGTCGTGACCGAGCCCAGTGAAGGCCGTTTGGTGCTGGCTCACAAGGGCTTCGTTTGGGCTGAGATCGTAACCCACGGCCGCGCAGCCCACGGCAGCCGTTGGGACCTGGGTGTGAGCGCTATCGGCAAGATGGGGCGCATTATCGCGGCGCTCGAAGAGTTCGATCAAAAGAAACTGCGCCAGCGGGTTCATCCGCTGGTGGGCCCGGCCTCACAGCATTGCGCTTTGATCCAGGGCGGCGCGGGCCTGTCAACGTATTCGGAAAGGTGTGTACTTCAAGTGGAGCGTCGCACGCTTCCCGGAGAAACACCCGAGCAAGCGATTCAGGATCTCGCCGACGTGATCGAGCGCGCTGGCGAGAAGGCTGATGTCCGGTGCACCTTGCAGCGTCTGCCGCTCACTTGCGATCGAGAGGCGAAAGTAGCTTCTGATCTACGCCAGGCGGTGGTTGCTGTCACGGGCCGCTCGCCTGAGGAGATCGGGGTAGGTTACTGGATGGATGCCGCGATCTTCGCGTCCGCCGGTATTCCCACCGTGAACTACGGTCCTTCCGGCGCGGGAGCCCACGAGGCCGTGGAGTGGGTTGATCTCGACTCCGTGGTGGCCTGCACCGAGGTGCTGATCGAGACGGCGCGCCGCTTTCTTGCGACGGAGTAACGCGAGTTCGGGCATCCGTAAAAGCACGGCGCGTGTCACTCTAGCGACGCATTATCCTGCATACGGTTTGAGCGCAGAATGCGGCCCAGTAGCGACGGTCGCGGCGCAGACGTGGTTTGGATGGGAAGCGCGGCGAGCAATTCCTCGGCCTTGGCAGAAGCCAGCGGTTGACTTTCACGCCGCCAATACCTCACCTCGCCAAGGGCCGTCCAGAGCTCGAGGCAATGCAAACATGCGGCAAGATGCTGCTCCACGGGATCGCGGTCATACCAGCTCACCTGGCCTTCTTGAATGCGAATCAGCCGCCGCGCACTGGGACAATTTTCGGTTCCGGCGGACCAGGCATAGTCCAGCACCGCGAGCCACTCAGCGGGCGGAATTCGTGCCTCACCGAGGCGCTCAAGGCTTTGCTGTGCCACTGCTGGTGTGATGCGCAGCACTCGTTCGATGACGCTCTCGTCGTAGCCGCCAAACTTCAGGAGAACCACCTGCTGATGGATCAGCGGCAGGCTGGCTAATCGCTCTAACAGACGCTCAACCGCAGGATGCTGGGGCAAGGACGGCGCCGGCGGTTGAGGGTTCGAATCAATCATCGAGCCTGCTTGCGACAGCGCCAGGCGGCGCAGGCCGAGCAGAAACTCCTTTTCAGATTGCTGATCGAGCGAGCGCAAGCGTTCGAATCTGTCGGCGCTAAGCGCAGCCAGCGAGGCCTGCCATGCTAATGAGCGGCTCTCCGGTCTAAGGTATACTTCCAACAGCCCGGCGAAGGCTGGCGTATACTCCGTCACGAAGGACTTCCATGCATCGCACTCACCTGCTACACAGCCAGCGATGATTTTGTGAAAGGTAGCACGATACTTGCGGCTCCGCGCGTGTCTTAGCCGGGCGCTCGCCGATGAAAGTCCCAGAAGCGAGAGGCCGCTCCGCCTGCGGACCGTTGAGGAACGCTACTTGCCCTCGGCCTCGCGCACGCTGTTGGCGAGGTCTTCGGCGATGGCCTGGGCGGTGGTTGCGACCGCCTGAGCCAAGGGTGGGGGGCGGTAGGGCTGGTGGATAATGTCCTGCCAGATGGACTCGCCACTGCGACCCGTCAGAAAAACTTCAGAGTGAACCGTCTTAAGCCGCGTGGAATCAAAACACGTTCCGCGCAGCACAGCGTCCGCGTCACGGCGATTGCCTACGATACGAAACGGACCCTTACTTCCGATCACTTCGATTAGCTTCTCATCGAGCCCGTTGTCCATTTGGTCGACAAAGACTGCGTGAACCTGAAGCAGGCGATGCGGGTCAGTCGTATTGGCGGCGTGAGGACCCGTCATCGATGGCGGCTCACCCAGCGTGGGCGGCTTCTGTTGCGATGGCGGATTCAGCGTGGGCGGGTTTTGAGGCGCCGGCTTCGGTTGATCTTGCTGCGGCTGATCCTGTTGTGCGCTGATCGTGAACCGCGGTGTCGCCAAAGCCAGCAGAAACGCTGCAACGAGGAAAGATCGTCGCTTCATAGCAATGTTTGCCTACAACTACTCAGTTTACCAGAACGCGTATCGCCGCTGCGCAGGATCGCGTGGCTTGGCTTTTAACGAATGCCCGCATCTCGCCGGCGCGTCCAAACCGGCCACGTCCTCGAACGATTGCACTCAGGATTCAATGGGAAGGAACAGAACTCGGTAAGGCGCGGTTCAGGCCAGGTTTGAGAGTCGTCGTAAACGATAGGCCGGGGCCGGCCTCGAAGGGGGGAAGAAGCCGGCTCCGGCGCTGTTCGCCGAGTAGTACTCTGCTCAGAGTGTCTCGATCTGCTGAAAGGTAGAGACCAGCTTCCCACGGGATGCAGTACAGCAGGTCCAACCTTCGTTTGCCCGAGTCACTTCCTCCGCCGAGCCACCCGGAACTTGCCCTGCTCAATCTTTGCTCAACGTCCTCGATAGCTGATGCCGAATTTCATCCGTGAACCAGAAAGCTTCCTTTAGTCGGCCAGTTATTATCTCGCAGTTGACATTACAATGCGAAGAAATTTTCACCCCAGCCAACAAATTTCACGCAGCACAGGGCGGCGTCGAGCCGGCCCATTCTAGTCCACGAGCCAAGACAGAGCGCGAGGATCGGTCTTAACTGAAGATCGCCCTTAGCTCAGGAATCCCTTAAATCGCTCCCGTGAAACGCTAAATCCCGGGAAGACCGTGCTCGTTTCCGTGGCCCGGAGATGCCGCATGGCCACCTCAGCAAATACGTCGCGAAAATCGGTGGTGAGCGCCAGATCACGTCCCTCGTAAAGCTGATCGGGGGCGAGCCCCGGCCACCGGCCATACACCTTTCCGCCCTTCACGGGACCGCCGAGCACAAACATGGCGTTGGCGTGGCCATGGTCAGTGCCGCGATTGCCGTTTTCGCGCGCCGTCCGGCCGAACTCTGACATGGTCAGCACCACCACGTCGGCCATACGCTCGCCCATGTCTTGATGAAATGCGGCCAGCGCGTCGCCAAACTGGCGCAGGCTGTTGGCAAGCTGTCCCTGCACCCCACCCTCATTCACGTGGTGGTCCCAGCCGCCGACCTCGGCAAAAGCAATTTCGAGTTCCACATCGGCTTTAATCAACTGCGCCACCTGCCGCAGGCCCCTTCCAAGCTGGCCGTTCGGATACTGCGCCCCATTGGCTGGTTGGTAGTCGGCGACGCCAATTCCGTTCAGAGTGCTTGCAGCCTCAAACATTTCCTGCGCGGTCCGCTCGAGCAGCGGATCAGAGGCCGAGGCGTACATGGCTTCGAAGCCGCTCTGCAAGAGATCCTCGCCGCCCGGGTCGCCGTACGGGAAAGCGCGAAGACGAAAATTCCTCACATCCTCCATCGCCAGCGCCGGCGCCGGACCCAACAGAGTGAGCGGCATCCGCGGCGCAACGGCTACGGCGCGGAAAGGCGTAGCTTCTGCAAGCGGAGTCGCCTCCAGATACCGATTCAGCCAGCCCTCGGAAATGGACCGCCGGCCAGGAGCAGCAGTTTCCATGTAGTCCTGCGCGTCAAAGTGCGAGCGCGTGCTATCCGGCGAGCCGGCGGCGTGTACCACGGCCAAGTGGCGGGCATCGTAAAGCGGCTTCAGGGCGGCCAGGCTCGGGTGCAGGCCGAAAAAGCCGTCGAGGTCGATGGCGGTCTGGCCACTGGCTTCCGAGCGCGAACTCGGCTCGGCGATGGCGATGCTGGGCCGCAAGGGCGCATAATCGCGGTCCCCGAACGGCACCACCACGTTCAATCCGTCGGCGGCGCCGCGCTGAAAGACGGCTACCAAGATCTTCTTGCGCGCGCTACCAGCCGGCTGGTCCAAGGCGAAGGCCGTGCGTCGCAGAAAGCTGGGCACGGCGCCCGCTGCAAACAGGC
>JASHYZ010000432.1 GCA_030042795.1 Terriglobia bacterium
AAACGGCAAGCATGTATTCGTGGAGAAACCCTTTACCTGCGCCTCGGCTCAAGCCGAACGCTTAATCGAACTGGCCGCCCAGAAGCGGCTCACCCTGATGGTGGACCACACGTTTCTGTTCACCGGGGCGGTACGCAAGATCCGGCAACTAGTTGACGAAGGGACGCTGGGGGACCTCTACTACTACGATTCGACGCGAGTAAACCTGGGCTTGTTCCAGCATGACGTGAACGTGATCTGGGACCTGGCACCACACGATCTGTCGATCATGGATTACCTCATCCAGGCCAAGCCAGAGGCTCTGGTGGCCACCGGCGAGTCGCATTTGAACGGGCATGCGGACGTGGCCTACATCACCGTCTACTTCCCGGGAAACGTAATCGCCCATGTCAATGTGAACTGGCTCTCGCCAGTGAAAGTAAGGACGACGCTCATTGGCGGAGAAAAGAAGATGCTGGTCTGGAACGACCTGGACCCGGACGAAAAGCTGAAGATCTACGACAAGGGAGCAAAGGTCACCCGACGGGAAGGGGTGTACGACCTGCTGGTGAGCTATCGCACCGGTGATATGTGGGCGCCGAGGATTGAACAAAGCGAAGCGCTACGCACCGAACTCGCGCACTTCCTGGATTGCATCCGGCACCAGGAGCGACCAATCAACGATGGCCTGTCCGGACTGCGCGTGGTGCAGATGCTGGAAGCCGCTGATCAATCACTGAAGGAGAGAGGCAAGACAATTCTTTTATGAGCGAGTACTGCGCTATCGCCCCGGATGTGAAGCTTGGCCGTGGGGTGAAGCTCTCGAAGTTCATCAATCTTTACGGCTGTGCCGTGGGTGACGAGACCAAGATCGGCGCGTTCGTTGAGGTCCAGAAGAACGCCACGATCGGCAAACGCTGCAAGATCTCGAGTCACACCTTCATCTGTGAGGGGGTCACGATCGAAGACTATGTCTTCGTGGGCCACGGCGTGACCTTCACCAACGATACTTACCCGCGTGCAACCACGCCCGGCGGCGAGCTTCAGACGGAGCAAGATTGGCAAGTTGGAACCACGTTGGTAAAGCAAGGTGCCTCGATTGGCTCGGGCTCGACCATTTTGTCAGATTTAGTGATTGGTGAAAACGCCCTCATCGGCGCCGGTAGCGTCGTCAATAAGGACGTGCCAGCCAATGCGATCGTAGCTGGAAACCCTGCCCGAGTTCTGCGTTACATCAATGCAGACGGTGAAGAGAAGAAGCAAGCTGCCAGCGCGAGGCTAAGGGCTTGATGCAGCCTGGAGCAGATCCGTCTCTGTGACAAGCATGCGATGTGTCACTTGCCACGTGGGGCCGGTTGCCTCGCCGCGGTGACGTGTACTGTATAGGTAGACCAGATCAATCATTGAAAGGCAAGCCAGAAGAATGAGTGACACGAACATGAGCAATGCGAAGAAGATCCCCTTCCTCGACCTCGTCACACCTCATTCCGAACTTGAGGCGGAACTCGTGGAGGTATTTCGGAAGGCGCTCAAGAGGGCAGCATTCATTGGCGGATCGGCGGTCGAAGAATTCGAACGAAACTTCGCAGAGTTTTGCGGAACGAGGTTCGCAGTCGGAGTGAGCAACGGCACCGACGCCATAAAGTTCGCGCTGCTGGCCGCCGGCATTGGTCGCGACGATGTCGTTGTTACCGTCCCCAATACGTTTGCTGCTACCGTTGAAGCCATTCTTCAGGTTGGTGCGCAGCCAGAGTTTGTCGACATCGATGCACGCACCTTCAACATGGACGTCCAGGAACTCGAAAAGTAC
Organism: Terriglobia bacterium; assembly: GCA_030042795.1. The sequence goes on from JASHYZ010000432.1 coordinate 1,790, forward strand.
CTCGACGAGCAATGTCAATTCGATGAGACTACCGGAAGCCTGGTCAGCCGCAGGAGCGGGAAACCAATTGCCGCCATCATTCCTGTCCACCTTTACGGGCAGATAGCGGATATGGATCCAATCCTAGAATTGGCCGAACGCTACAACCTGAAAGTGATTGAGGACGCTTGCCAGGCGCACGGAGCTCGCTATTTCTCAAAGAGATTGGACTCTTGGCGCGCTGCAGGGTCGATGGGAACCGCGGCGGCGTTTAGCTTTTATCCAGGCAAGAATCTGGGTGCCTGCGGTGAGGCCGGCGCCGTGACTACCGATGACCCTGAGATAGCCCTGACGGTACGCATGTTGCGGGACCACGGACAGCCCCGCAAATATTACCACGACATCGAGGGCTTCAACGGCCGGCTCGACGCCATTCAGGCTGGTATTTTGGACGTCAAGCTCAAGCGCCTGACCGAGTGGAACAAACTACGCCAAATGGCCGCCGGCACGTACCGGGAACTTTTCCCGTCCGGGCCCGAAGGGATCGTCCAGCCGTACGTACCTTCGTGGTCAGAGCCGGTGTATCACCTCTACGTGATCCGCACCCGGAGCCGGGATGCTCTCCAAGCGCACTTGGCGAGCGCTCACATTGACACGGGTATCCATTATCCGATCCCGTTGCACCTTCAGACGGCATTCAGCAGTCTCGGGTACCAAACCGGAGACTTTCCAGTCACAGAAGAGGCAGCGGCTCAAATCCTGTCGCTACTCATGTACCCGCAGCTCCAGCGTGAGCAGCAGCGACGCGTGGTTGAAGCCACTGTAGAGTTTGCCAGCATACGGACAAACATGGATGATAGCTGCCAACTTGTTGGTCGAGTCTAAAGGCGACCGTTAAGAAGGAGTTTTGGAGGATTGCAGAATGGGGTGAGCGGGCGAGCTAACCTCTCGTGCGAGCAACGCAGACTGCCTCTGTTGAGGTCAGTGCCACTTTGTTGCCGCGAGTCTGATCACTGTATTCTGCAGTACTCAGTCAAAACGAAAAGGGGGTGAAGAGATGAAGAAATACAGCTTGGGCATGTGCGCCATGCTTCTGGCGTTCATGCTTGGGCCGCCGGGGAAGTTGCCGGCTGGCACCATATCGATGCAGCTTACAGGTGTCAGCTTGTCCCTCGGCGATTACTACACTGCTCCTTATCAGATCTCCGTTGGTGGTGGCCAGAGTTACTCTCTGATCTGCGACGACGCTTATGATGAAATCGGCATGGGCGAGACGTGGAACGCAACCACGGAGACTTTCTCTAACCTCAGCGGCACCCTGTTCTACAGCGAATATGGTCAGCAGGGGTACGAGGAAGCAGGGTGGCTCGTGAACCAAATCTTTAGCAGTATCGAGGAGCAATCTAGCGCGGGCAACTTGGCCGCGGAGGAGTATCAGTACGCTCTCTGGGACCTCTTTGATCCAGGCTTCTCGAACACTGCGGGCGTTCCCTCCGGTGATGTGCAATCCATCGCTACCGATCTGCAGAACGCTGAGAACCCTAACAACTATAATTCGCCTACCGCGCTGGCCTATGACGCGAATCTCGTGATCTACACGCCGTCT
>JASHYZ010000433.1 GCA_030042795.1 Terriglobia bacterium
TTCGGCGCGTCAGACCGTACAGGATATTGGCTTGAGTGTAACTGAATTCAAGGCCGCTCCAGGGAAACTTCAGCCGGCCGGAGTTATGCACGCTCATCGCCGAGGGGGCGAAGTCAAAAAGCCAAAAGCCACCGCCCGTATCCCCGACGTAAAACTTCGTGCTGTTGGCGTTCCACGAATTCTGTTCTCCAGAAGCCGGAGTGTGAAATGGCGTTCCGGGCTGATTAGGATCATCGGAGGCATCCGTAGCACGAAGGATGCGCGAGTGAAAATCAGGATCAACAATGATGGATCCGGCAGGCCCCAGGCTCGGAGGCTCCGCAGGATAGGGTACCGTCTGGCGGTCAGTTCGGGCGCAGTATTGAGGCGGGCCGCAGGACTCCGTTGCGAGCTTTGACTGCGGTGCAACCACCGACGGCGCCGACTGTTGAGTAGGCAGCACTGCGACTAACGCCAGCACGCCTGCCAGCGCTCTAACCCCAGTCCAAGCTTCCAGCATTCTCATAAGGTCTCTCGCTGTCTGGCGCGACCAAGCTGGGGTAGCGGTTAGCTGTCACGTCCACAGCGGACGCAAAGCCGCGCCCGCTACCCCCCTGACGTCACGCTGCCCCAGCTTACAACTCTCCCGGCCCGCCGCGCTCGACGAGCTCAGTGATAACTTGGTCCCTTCCCCTTAGCCATGCGATACGTCGCCCTTTGAATGCTACAGCCGGCACCGGAGGTGCGATCAAAAAGAAGCCGCGCTTCCGGAGCCCGAGGCGCGCAGCCTCAATGTCATCGACAGCGTAACAGATGTGATTTAGGCCACCTCCCTTAGCCACAGCCCGGTTCAGCTTACTGCCAGGACGGTCCGGCTGCACGAGCTCCAGATAGACCGTGTCGCCGGGAAGGCGGAGAAACTGAACGTACGCTCCTTGCACGGGATCGTGGATAATCTCGGTTGCGAGCTGGTAGCCTAGTGAGTCGGTATAGAAAGCAGCCATTCGACTGATATCCTCGACCGCAACCCCGAAGTGATGGATGCTGAAAGAAAGCATAAGATCCGGAGAAATCAACGGTGCGCTTTTGCTCTGTCCGCGCGACGCCATGAGTTCGAATTGTTGATTCATGATGTCGAGTCGAGGCCGATTCAGGACTAAGGACTGTTCATCCGAGAGACTCCTGTGGTTTCTGAGACGTAGTCGAGAACCGATTGGTAAGAGGTCAACCGTTCGAGAGCATCCACCTCGAACTCAATGCCAAATTCTTCTTCGATGACGGTCAACAGAGTGATGGTCATCACGGAGTCCCACTCTTCCACGTTTTCTACGCCTGCTGAGACGATCTCCTGGTCGCTGAGCTTAGGAAACACTGACGAAAAGCATTTGGTAAGCCGTGCCTGCGTGTCATTCATTCGTGGACTCCAGAACTTCAAAGTAAACCTCAGGCTGCTTCGAATCGAACTGCTGTCTCGAAATCGTAAAGCGACCAGCGGGGGGAGCCTCGAGCAGTTCCGTGAAGAAAACTCGCAGCGGCTCGTTCCGGGCCGTGACGCTGAAATCGAGTTCTGCTGATTGGGCGCCGAACTTCCGGAAAGCGTGAAGCAGCAAAGCGTGCTCGATCCGACGCGAAAACGCGCGGCAACTCATCACCCAATGGTCGATGGAAATGCTGTTTCCGTTCTGCCGGCCGGCCATGACCGCAATTTTGCCCAAGGGACCGAACTTGTCTTCATAAGACGCAAGCAGGAGGAACGCGCTCCGATCGCTAAAATACTCCCTCCAAGAAGCTTCTGTGTGCCGCCGGCCGTTCAAATTGAACTGGTTCGTCTTATTAATGAGCTCCAACGCACGCGGATCGGCGGGGGTCCGCGAGAAGCTCACGGTCAGCTTTCCGCCGGCTTGCTGCAGAAAGCGCTCTGACGAACTCCCTGATGAGGCCGCAGCTTGAACTACGGCTTGCGAAGCACGAACGCTCGCCAGGCGAATATCATCCTCAGCCGTGATGAACTGCTTCCCGAAAAGGTCCCGCAGGTCTTCGAGCAGCCGGTACACCGCTTGTTCATCGTCCTGCGGAAAGAGCAGGCACTCGATCTCCGGATGCGCCTGCTTGACTTCCGCCAGGTCTAGGGGACTGTCGTCCACGAAAACGACGCTATCCGCGCCGATATTCCAGGCGTCGAGGATACGGGAAACCGAAGCAGACTTCAGACCCCAATTCGCCTCGACTGGGAATATCCGGTCTCTTGGCAGGAAGGGTTTTGCTCTTCCAAAAGCCTCTTCCACGAGAGCTTCATCGTTCTTGCTGGCGATCGCAATGAGCGCGCCTGCCTCGGCTAGTGAAGCGAGCAGTTGCTGGTAAAGTCCGTGGCTTTGCGCGCGATGATCCAGGTCCCACGCAATACCCTCGACGCTGACTTCACCCAGAATCCCCTTCCACAGGGTGTCGTCGAGGTCCGTGATCAAGCCCTTCTTCGGCAGTGGATTTCTAAGAATGCGAGCCGTGAGGTCGGCGAGCGCATCGGCGTGAGTCAAGGTATAAGGGAATCCTGTGCTGAGTTCCGATCTCACGTCGAGTCGTGAGCCCAGCGGAGAAGTTCGTTCCAACCTCTGTGAAGAGACGGTGCGAATGCCAGTCAGACTGGCGAGCCGGGCTGCCAGCGATGCCACAGCTTCCCGGAGATCGCTATCAAACGCGCTCGCCTGCCAACCCGGCGTGAATGCTACCGGAGGGATCGGAAGCGTCGGCAAGCTGAGCACAACAGTATTACCCTGGGCGATTTGCGCGAGGGTGCCGGTAAGCCTGTCGCTCTGCCCCCGGACGTTTTGAAGAATATCGGGAAGTTTGGCCGGTCCCCACCCGCCCAATCGGCGGATTCCCAGGCGCGGGTCAAGATCCTGCCACTCCAGGATGACGACGATGCTAGCTGGGCGTTGACCTTTCAAACGTTCAAGATTGCCCGCCAGGTCGCCGTAGACACCAGTACGAATTAGGACCTGGTGGTTGGGAAACAGCCTTCGCAGGTGGGCACGGAGAAAGGTCGCGAGATGCAGTGGCGTAATCCCGCAGGCCAGATCAATCGGGAGCCCTGGCGACGTTGCCGGCAAATCCTGCTTTAGTTGGTCCAAAGCTTCAATCAATTTCATGCTGGTCGGCAGCTCACGATCGACAGCAACTGGGCGCGCTGGCCTGGAAGGCGGTAGCAGTCCCGTTTCGCCCGAAGGGGAGGACAGTCATCGAGATCGGCCGGGATGTAGGTTAGGGCCTCCCACGCCGATGAAGCGCGCCTAAGTTAGACGGCGCGTTGAGGGCTCATGCCGCGTCGAAACCTTCGGGCGGCTGACGTAGCCTTGGCGCTGTGATTAGCCTGCGTTCAAGCCTCAAGTGTAACACACCGTTTTTGCCCACGAAGAAGTCGAACCACTCCCTAGCGTGTTAGCGAGTAAAACCGTACACAGCACTGGGAATGGCCGCGACCCGGAGTCGCCAGCCGAGGGCTAAGCTATACTGAGCATTAAGACTCTTCGGACAAGGGTGTCATGAAACCATCTCGCGGGCCGCATGTTGCGGACCATAGAGGACAGCATGAGCGACACTGACAGGGAGCGCCGCTGGAACGAAGAGGCTGTGTTCTTTGACGCACTCGCGGGACAGCACTCTTCAGAAGTTGACTTCATTAACCCGGTGGTCCTGTCACGCTACAGTGCCCCGTCTCCAAGGCGGCGGTTCAGTCTTGAATTTCGGTTCCGCCTCTTGGGCAATTTAAAGGACCTCGAGATCCTCGACGTCGGCTGCGGTGACGGCACTAATTCAATTTTATTCGCTAAGCTGGGCGGGCGGGTCACGGGCGTGGACATCTCGCCGCGTTCTATCGACCTCGCTCGAAAGAGGGCGCAAATTAATGGTCTCGAAGGCGCGACTCGTTTTGTGTGCTCCCCGCTCGAAGCTGCCGAGATTCCCGGGCGCTCCTTCGATATCATTTGGGGCGACGCCATACTTCACCACGTCATTGGAGATCTCGACGGCCTAATGACGCGCTTAGTCGACTGGGCCAAGCCTGGCGCGGTTATAATTCTTGCTGAGCCGGTTAACCTCACCCGCATTCTCAGAGGGCTTCGCTCGATCGTACCCGTCGAGACCAGAGCAACTCCCGACGAACGGCCTCTCAGGGCGGGGGAACTCGCGATAATCCGCCGGCACTTGCCTGGTGCGCGGATTCGCTATTTCAGGCTTTTGGGCCGGCTCAATCGCTTTATTCTGCCTCAACACAACTACGAGTGTTCGTCCTGGCCGCGTAGATCTCTGGCCGACATCCTCGCCCTCCTGG
>JASHYZ010000434.1 GCA_030042795.1 Terriglobia bacterium
CGAGCTGCAATCCGTCGAACATCGGCACGTCTCTCGCTATGGATTGGTATTCGTACGGCGTTCCGGAAACACCAACGGACCCACCCACAACCTGGCTCGGTGTCGCTCTCTTCGAAACAACTGCGCCGCTCAACGGTTATATAGGCTGGCTTCCCGTCGACGTCGCTTCGCCGGGGTCGATTTTGATCGGCGGGTGCGCGAACGGCCAGATCACTACACCTTGCACTTTCAACCAGCTTCCCTCCTCGGTACCGCTGAGAATCAAACGCGACCCCGGCGGCTTCATGCGAGTGTATTCCGCGTATACCGACGACCAGAATAACCAAAATATTTGGGTTTATCTGATCCCTGGCACCGCCGCCCCTACTCCGGAGCTAACCGGTGATGAGATCGAGATGCTGATGACGTGCGTTCCGGCCTCCAGCCAACAGCAGGCGCTGCAAATCGATTTACCGATCGTTCCTGCCTTTTTCACTGCCACTGACGCCGTGCCGACAACGATTTCGTCCACGGATCCCGGGTGGATATCAGGCCAGACGGTCATCGCCTATCCGGCGGCGGAAGCGATCTTCGCCCACTCTTCGGGGCAGTTGAATTACTACAGTTCGGAAATCGGACGGCTGCAGACGCTCTCGAACGTCCTGCTGGGCACCACGCCGCCATCCTCCGTACTGGCGATTCGTGGCATCTTCGACGGTCCCTTCCCGGCTCCGGGAGCGCAACTGATTCCCTACTTTGGGACGAATACTACATACGCGGATGTGAAGTACGGCACCACCCAGCAGAGTATGCAAACCCGGCAGGATACGTTCAGCCTTACCCTAGGTGTCCGCGCGGGTTACCGCATGGTTCGAGGAGTTGGAGCGGCTTTTGAGGCTGCTGCGAGCGCGACGTACAGCACATTTGATTCGCTGACAACAGGCACCGCCACGATGCTCGATCTCATGCAGAGTCTGGTGCAGGACCCGGATAGCCATAACATCGCCGCCAATGGAACCGTGTTTGGAACGGTGATGGCCATCACGGCTTCCGCCTGCCGATTCCTTGTCCCTGATCCCAATAACAGCGGATACTTCATCCTGCAACCCTTGAGCCCGGTTTGGGCCCTCATCTGGGCGGCGCCCGCCGGGGCGACCAACCTCACATACGCGCCTTACGCCGTCGCTCCCGGCGACATCTCGACGTACACCATGGACGCCTGGAATCAGACCATGCAACAGCTCGGTTATCCGGACGGTACCTATTTCCAGGACATCATTCTTGCGAATGCGTTCGTCTTTCCCGACACCGGGCTGAATTACATCGAAATACCCGTATCGATCGGCTCAGAGCAGCCCTATGAAACAAACCTGAGCACGATCACGGTTAACGATATGGGCTGGGGGCTTGACGCGTCAGTATACGCCGGTATGAGCGGGCTTCTGGAGGCCGATGTCTTCGGCGCTGGAATTGGAGCGGAATTCGAAATGCTGTTGGGCTTCGAGGATAGCTTCGTCTCGACAACCGGTTCGTCAAGCTCGCAATCTTGGGGAATCTCGGTTGACAACGTGTTTCTACCACCCCCCTCGGCGAGCGTGACGCAGCCCGATGGCACGAACGGTGTTACGAGCTACACTGTCCGTCTATATCTTTTGGCCCCTTCGCCACTGTGGACGCAGGAATTGCTGGCATTTGTCCCGGCTATCGCGACGAAGATCGACGGGACTTCGAGCCCCTGGCGCATCGTCTATCAGGTGACTCAATACCAACTGAGCAATGGCGTGGTGTTCCCGCCAGCCCAGACCCCACCCGCTCCCACCACAGCGCCGTCCGTGAATTTGTCCGTGATGGAATATCCGTCAATTAGCTACAGCGTCTGGGCCAATGAACCGAGCGTCCAATATTACGTGGCCTTTGCGAACGCCGGCGGTCAATCGCCGGGACCGCCCTCCACGGGCGCGGCACCTACCAGCGGAGCTTGCCCCCAGGTGACGATACCGGTTGATCCTTCGTCACCGGCTCTGACAACACGCCGCATTCTCTATAGAAGCTTGAACGGCGGTCCTTTTGCACCAGTCAAAACGATCTTCGGCAACGACCCGGCAGACAACACGACCTATGACGATGATCCCGCCGTCAACTTCATCGGGCCGACGCCTTCTTTTGCGCCGCCGGGTCAGTGGGCTGGAAGAGCAACCGGGGCCAGCCCTGTCTGGACGCCCGGGGTGGTCGTTTCCTACGCTGTCGCGTTCACGTTCGAGCCGCCACAAGGGGCCTCCCAAAACTTTCCCGTCGCCTGGCTGCCCGAGAGTCAGTTGAGCACAAACAACCCCTCGCAAACGATCGGTCTCTACGCGAACTGCGTTCTTAGCGTACCGACATTTCCCGAAGGCGCGGGTCTGCCGACCTGTACGGGGAGAAACATCTATCGCACGGCTGCGGCGGGACCGCATTCGAACCCATTTCAGACCAACGTGTTCGTAGGACGCATCATCGGCAACAGCGAGACGGTGTTTACCGACAATTCAAACTAGTAGTGTGATTCCTAATTAACATAGCAATGCGACTATACCACCGAGAGCGTTTCCAGTTTGTACTTCCACCGGAAGCAGGTGTAGCGCGGACCTGCTGTCCAAGGTCCGCGGCATTTCTTTCACTCATACTGCGGGCGGGATGGCGCAGAGCGCCTAACCCTGCGATTTTATAAACTTCAGGCAGGTAGCCCATATACGAACCCCTGTTGCGGCTGGCTGGCGCAGACATCGTTTTTTGTGATGTCGGCGGGTGCCCTTCGCATACATGTTAAGACGGCGGCATGTATGCGCCACCCGCCGACTCGACCGTAACGCAATACAACACCCAGTTGGCCGCCGGCTACCCGAATGGGGGAACCTACACATGGAGCGGGCGTAGCGTGGGGCTCGCCTTCAGCCCCGCGGCTTTTCATTCTGGACGTGTGACGGAAACCGCCCTACGGTTGGCCATGCCCCTCTGACTTGCCCGGAAGAGCCGCGAGGCTCAAAAGCCATCCGGCGGGGCTCAGGGCCGCGGCAAAAGGCCGCAGGGCCACAATCGGGCCCTGCGCTACTCCTCTGGCGAGTTCGTTCAGCGTGGCGGTCGCTGGCAACACGCAGTTGCAGATGCAGATGACCTACTACAATGGAGAGGTGGACACTTTTACTTCCTCGGCGAGTTGGAGCAGCAGCGACACTTCGATCGCGACGGTGGGCAATGGCTCGACGGCCGGACTCACAGCCGGGGTGTCGGCTGGCAGCATGGACATGTACGCCAGTTTGAGCGGGATTCCCACCACCACCGGCGAAGTCTGCGATCCGTCGGGCTACTGCCCCAGCAGCGATCCCGAAGGGACCGCGGGTGGGACTGCCACGCCGACGGTCTCGATCAGTGGTAGTTTCATCACGGTGCCGCTGCGCACCGGGAACTCCACCGGGCCCAACCAAATGACTCTAACCGCAACGGGTAGCCCTTCGGGCGGGAAATACAGCTGGAGCGTTTCAGGCTCCAAGGTCAGCCTGACCGGCACGACCTCCGCAACCGTAACTGTGACCTCAGTGGCTGCAAGTCAGAGTGTCGGAGATGTTCCCATCACAGTAACCTACACCGTCAACGGGGAGTCTGGAACGCAAACTACAAACATCACTGTTGAGCAACCGACTTCTCTCTCGGTGGTTGGTACCCCCACCATGAATCCAACGGGCCACACCTGTGTGAGCGGCACTGGTACCAACACTTGCAGTGAAAGCTATTTCCCTGGCGGAAGCGGCTCCTATACGAGTTACGTATATACCCGCACCTACCACATAATGGACCAGTTTAATCCCCCAAACTGGATTCAGGGTTACGCCCTTCAAATACAGGAATCTTATACAGCGCCTACTGGGCAGTGCACTGGTCCTCCGGTGAGCACTGGGGGCGGGTCAGGTGACACGATCATCGACTGCTTCTATTATTGCAGCGCAACGTGCAAGTCAGGAGGTAGCTGTACTGAGTCGTCGACGCAGACCGCAACGGTAAACGGCTTCACTGTGGCTACGAAGAGTGTTAGCTGGACATGTACCGGTGTCACCGTGACTCCGTAGGAGAGCCAGTATGAACCTTAAGGGAAGGCTGCTGTGGCCTGGCACCCTGGCGACCGTGATACTGCTCGTTGGACCGATGGCCAGTCTAGACGGACTACACGCCGGTCAGGATGAAAACTCGTCGATCGGGTTAATCGCCGGGAGTCAAGCTCCGCTCCTGAGCGTCGCCGTGAAGTCCTTTACGGTCGAGAACGCGAACATGGCTGAAGCGCTCCTGGCCCTTCGCAGTTCGGATGTAGATCACATCGTAATCGGATTCGAGCGGCTGCCGCACTCGGCATCCGAGCAGGGAGGATCCATTTCGATCGCTCTGACTAACGCGACGGTCGGCCAGGTGATCCAGCGGCTCTGTCAGGCAGACGCGCGTTACGAATATGACGTCATCGAGGGTAAGATGCTTGCGGTTCACCCTCAAAACTCAGCCACGGAACCCGATGACTTGTTGAACATCCAAGTCAGAGACTACAAACTTGACGCGAACATCGGAGCAGATCAGGCGATCGAGCACATCGACCAAGACGCGCCAGAGCTTAGAACCTTCCTTCGAGAAAAGCTTGATGAGTGGACGAGGCGGACCGGCAAATCCCTAGGCTTTCCAGGCTCTATCATGTCGGGCAACATGCCAGCGCCCCGTTTAACTCTTCACCTGCACGACGTAACGGTGCGTCAGATTCTCGATGCCATCTCGCTGAAGAGCATCGAGATGTTTCAGCAAGGGCCGGCTTACAGTCCCAAAGGCATGCCCTTGAAAACTGCGCCCACCGGATGGGAATACGACTTCACCATCGACCCGGATGCCCCGACCGGCCTCGGGGGCTACCCAAAGTGGACCGCGTTCTAAAACCTGGAGCGCGGTAGCCACGGTTGGCGCTTTTCCAACCGTGGGCTTTTCCCCTGTAGCCCATAACAACCCACGGTCAGGACAGCGCTATGCAAACTTACGCGCGGGCCTTGAGGAGGCGGGCAGGCCAATTGGCGCCAATGACATGTTGATCGCAGCTCACGCGCTGGCGCTTGGTTGTGCGATCGTGACCGACAACGAAAAAGAATTCGCCCGAGTCCCCGATCTTTCGTGTGAGAATTGGCTGCGCTAACCAAGATGACGGCTTGGTCGTGGAGGAAGCTACTGGAGTTGCATCGCACATCTATGATGTGCGCCAGCTCAGCCCACGAACAAAGACCGCGGACCCATAAGGCGGGACCGCGCTACACCCGCTTCTGCCGTTATAGAGGTTTGCGTAAGATCACTGTCCCAATGCATAGCAACCCGCCTGCCAGCAAGAGCAAGCTGCCGCATTCGGGAGTGGGAGCGAGCGTCACCGACACGTTATCCAACGCTATGTAGAGCGAAGTGCTTGGGTTTGTCCATATATCGATTCCATAACCGACGAATTCAACCTCATTGTACCCGCTTCCCAATACCCTAGCCGTGTAGTATGTCCAGACGCCCTCGGTACTGACATAGGTAAGGGAAAAAACGTCATCAAACTTGTCCCAACCACCGAAAGGGTTATACCAGAAACCATCGAAGTAGGTTATGCCTTCCCCCGGCATTCCATCCAAAGCGTAGGAGTTGTTGAACCATATGCCGAAGTTGTACCAGTGGCCAGGGATGTCGGAAAAGCCTTGCGTAATCCACGCACCATATTCTCCCCCAAAAACACAGAAATAGCCGTCCGAATCCTCGCCAGTGTAACCGGCGAAGCCACTGCTTATAAAGGCGGGCCCACCATCCGTAGGTATAGACTCCCACCCTGTGAGGTCGCCTGTCTGGAAGCTGCCGTTGGTCAAAAGATTGTCAGCCAAGGCCGTTTGAGCAAAACCCGCGGTCACGAATACTACAATCATTAGTGACATCCGTTTCATAAAGCCGCCCTCTCTCCCTCGGACTCCCCGCGTCGCGACAACGCTCTCAGGAATCTGACACGGTGGCTCAAGTGAACCACCGAGCCAGGGAGTGCACAAGTCTCTGCGGGTTCAATAGCTGGTTCTGCATCCGAATAATCATCCTTATACAAATAGTTATAACGTGGGAGTTATCTAATTGCTTTACCGGCATGGGTGATTGGGAATGGGGGTGTGGTGCTGACGAAAATTGCTGTGACTCTCGGAAAGCCCCAGCAGGGCCGCGTGGGTGGCGCCTACGTCGTTTTTGATGTAGGCGCCACCGCGAAGGTTTAGAATTGCTGGGTGTCCCGGCAACGCCACTTCTACGGCGCGAACCATCTCCATTACCTTACTAAGAGCGGTAGCCACGGTTGGCGCTTTTCCAACCGTGGGCTTTTCCCCTGTAGCCCATAACAACCCACGGTCAGGACAGCGCTGACCGTGGCTACCCCGCTACGGGGAGCCAGAACTGCTGGACTGCCACGTGCACTAGCCCACCAAGCGGAAGTACGCAGTAACTTTTGACTGGCTGCGCCCTGCACTCAACATGTTCCGCGGATCAGACTGGGGAGGTCCAAAAATGACAGTTGCAACCCTCTTAGTCGCAGTGGCCGCACTGCTTAACGCTGGCCGGTCCGCTTACGGGACGGGCACAGCAGCCCCGGGCTACTGGAAAGGTGTTCTCGATATCGTCAGCTACGACTACACCACAGCGACGGAAGAAGTTTTGGGCGGGTCACACGCCGCGTACAACATCGCCAACGTTGTGCACAGCACCTATAAGATCTACCAAAACCCCACTGGCACGGTGCGGCGCGAACTCACTTTCTTGAGCCGAAACCGAGTCATTGAACCGTCACTCGATTACGCGCTCTTCGACTACGGCGCGGGTCATGTCCTGGCTTGGGACAAAGGAAGCGACCGTGTGGAGCGCAGCGATTTTCGAATGCCGGCAAGCCCTTCGAACCTAGGCACGCGCTCCATCCTCGGGCATCTTTGCACGGGCTACGAATACAACTGGGAAGAGTCTGGCGCTAAGGTACAACGGGTACAGTGGTTCGTGACCGGAGACGGCTTCCGTGACCCCCTGCTGGATACTATTCATATCTACCGTGGCCAAGACATCTTGAGCTACATCGAAATTCGTGTGATGACGCGGCTGGACGCTGTGGGACCCCTGCCGGCCACGATGTTCGAGCCTCCTCCGGGCATGCCCGTTTACGACGTGGGCCGACAGGACACACGCTGATTTGCACGGGCAAGCCAGCCAGGTAGCGCAGAGTCTGTGCTTTTCAGACTCTGCGGCATCTCGTCGGGGCCTTTCTTTGGCTAGGCTATTTCAATAATGGGGACACGAGAAACCGCAGAGTTTCTGAGAAGCGAAACTCTGCGCTACCCCGCTATCCAAATCCCACAGTTACCAACCCGCCTGGGCCGGCCGACGGCGGGGCTGGCGACGACCTCAATTCCGTGACGAACCTAAACTTTGTGACACCCTACGCGGCCAGTTCATTCAATGCCACGGAGTACACCCAGTACTCGTGCGCCGGCGGAGCGCGGTAGCCACGGTTGGCGCTTTTCCAACCGTGGGCTTTTCCCCTGTAGCCCATAACAACCCGCGGTCAGGACAGCGCTGACCGTGGCTACCTCGCTTCGGTTAGTTCTTGTCGACTATCTGTGAGCCTTGGGGGAAGCCTGTGTTTGACGTTCTTAGTATCGCCAACGCCGTGTTCCTTCGAGTCAAAGAGAACAAGGGAAATAAAGTGCTTGACAGAACGAACGGCCGTGCCTATTATATATATATATATATCATAGAGCGGCAGCGCCGCCTACAGTTCAAATATAATAGGAGGACTTAAATGAGAACAATTGGAGAAGTTGAGGCCCAGTTTGAAGAGAAAGTTTCTGAAGTATTAAAAGAATTGAGTATTCCGACAAGTGGTTTGCAACCCGAAGTCCGCATTCGCGGTGAATCAAGAAAGAAACGGCAGAGCGCGTCTTTTGAAAC
>JASHYZ010000435.1 GCA_030042795.1 Terriglobia bacterium
CAAAACGCGCATCGAGATGTACCTGCGCGAGGTCAACGAAGAACCGGTCGTCTTCCGGTGGAAGTACAAGCTGGAAACGCTCTCGGTGGTATAGTTCATTGCTATGTTAATTAGGAATCGAACTACTAGTGCATCGTACAGTTAGTGCTTTATATTATTTCTTCTTCGGCGGCGTTTAGGTTTCCGAGGGTGCATCGCCTGATACTCTCGGGTCTTTTCAATGATGTGTTGCAGGTGCTCCGGCCCTTTTGTCCAGACAAAAGGGGAACAGGTCTCGTTGTAGTGCTCAATGAACTCCAGGAGGTACTCTTTGAGTTCCCGCCGGGAGCGATGAATGCTCTGCTGCAGCCCGCGCCGGGTCAGAATGCTGAAAAAACATTCGGCTAGGTTCACCCCAGAGGCGTGCGTGGGGGTAGGGTGGAAGTGGACCCGCGGATGCCGCCCGAGCCAGCGTTGGGCGGCAGCGCTCTTGTGGATGTTCAAGTTGTCCAGGATGACGTGAAGCTCGCGGTCCGGGTAGTGCCCCGCCGCGAGGTTCATGAAACGGAGGAAGTTCACCGAGGTCCGCCGCTTCACTTCGGCCAGAACCTTGCCGGTCGCAATCTCCAGGGCGGCCAGCAGGGTGTGGGTTCCGTGCCGGACATATTCATGGGTCCAACTCCGGGGTTTCTGGGCTCGCAACGGCAGCAGCGGTTGGGTGCGATCGAGGGCTTGAATCCCTGGTTTCTCGTCCACGCACAGGACCAGGGCCCCTTCGGGGGGGTTGAGGTAAAGTCCGACGACGTCCAGTAACTTGGCTTCAAAATCCGGATCGGGGCTGAAGGTGAAGGTGCGCAGGCGATGGGGTTCAAGGTGGGAAACTCGCAACATGAGATGCACGGTGCTGCTGGGCAGGCCCAACTCCCGCGCCAGCGTACGCACGCTCCAGCGGCTTTGAAATTTCGGTTGCTGACAGACTCGGCGCTGAACCTTTTGCCAGACTTCGGGGCCGTGTTTGGCGGGCCGACCGGAGCGCCGGACGTCCCGCAGCCCGTCCAGGCCTCGGGCGGCAAAACGCCGCCTCCACTTACTGATGGTGATCGGGGCAATCCCAGACCCAAGGCAATTTGCTGGTTCGGCTCTCCGTCGCTGGCACGCAACACAATACGCGCTCGGAGGGCCAAACTCTGGGGCGTCGAGGGGGCCTGCACCCACGCTTGCAACTGCGACTCTTAGACCGAATCGAGCATAATCTTCGGGGCCACTCTTGGCATGCCCCGATTGTAACGTCAAATTGAGATACTACAAAGAACTATTTGTACGATGTACTAGCCGCCCAAGGCCATAGCGGCTGGTGAAGCCTAGAACGAGTTTTTGCTTGTGCTGCGACACCCGATGGGAGAGGCTGTTGGTCACGCCGGTATAAAGTGTCCGCGAACGATTGGCCATGATGTAAACGCAGTAGTTTCGCATGAACCGGCCCTCATCCTGAGGGCGCCCCCTTGCGAATCAGCTAGGGGTTCGGCGGAAGGGGCAGACTATGAAGCAAGATCTCGTCAATCCGGATCGGTGTTGATCGATGGCCGTACTTGTTATACATTCTGTATAACGATGCGCTTTGAATGGGATGCGACGAAGAGTCGAATCAACCGGGCGAAGCACAACGGCCTGGACTTCGAAACTGCGGCTCGCGTCTTCAACGATCCGCATGTAATTCTGATTGAGGACCGCATCGTTGAAGGTGAGCAGCGATGGCATGCGATTGGAGCCGTCTCTGTGGCCGTGCTAGTGGTCGTGCACGCTTGCCGGGAGGACCTCTATGGTGAAGAAATCATCCGCATCATCTCGGCGCGGGAAGCTAATCAGCGCGAGCGCCGAATCTACATTCAGCAGGCCCCTGAATAAGCGGCAAAAAGCAACGTTGGCAGGGATCGCGAAGCGTCAGGCCACCGGACGCGACTCAGACATCGGCTACTCGGATATTCCCCCGCTCACCGACGAGCAACTGTCAGAGGTCCGGCGGGCGCCGAAAGTCCTGGTGGCCGCACGCCTGGATCGGGATGTTTACAACTGGCTCCGGCACTACGGAGAGGGCTATTCCACCCGCATCAACAGCATCTTGCGCGCCGTGATGTCGAGAGCGCGATAGGCGCACCGGTCAACTTGGGAGCAAGAGCCCCAGTGCTACGTCTGCTCGCCTGCCGCTAGGGCGGAGATCAGGGTCCAGCAGCGTCCCGTCAACGGAAGTTCAAGGCGTACTTCAGCTCCGAAAGGAGCGCCATATCTTAGCCCACGGCGTAGCCGTGGGATCAGCGCGCGCCCTCTTTCCTGTTTTCCTCTCCCGCCGGCCCGCCGCTTGGAGTCTCCGGGTGGCGGGCCGGCGGGAGAGATGTCGAAGGCGGAGCGAAGGCATCCCGACCCAGGGCTCGCGCCCTGGGCTAGGATATTTCGCCCCTTTCGGGGCTTTCGAAAGAGCAGTTCCCGGGTGCAGTCCATCAACCAACTTCGGTGAACGCACGCCAGCGCCAATCTTGCCAGCGCTAACCTGGCGCGCGCTGAGCGAGCTAGGTAGCGCAGAGTTTCGCACCTCAGAAACTCTGCGGTTTCTCATGTCCCTCATTATTGAAATAGCCTAGCCAAAGAAAGACCCCGACGAAATGCCGCAGAGTCTGAAAAACACAGACTCTGCGCTACCTGCTACTGGGGAATAGAGACCTCGGTCCGGTGCGTTTTTCCCTCTCCCCCTTGGGGGAGAGGGTGGCGCGAAGCGCCGGGTGAGGGGACAGGGCACTTAGTTCCGCTACT
>JASHYZ010000436.1 GCA_030042795.1 Terriglobia bacterium
AACGAGACTGCGAATCGAAGCAGGACATACACCGCGAAAGCTGCCGGTTCCGCCTTCAACTTTGGCACTAACTTGGCCCAAGCGGAGGGGAGCACCAAATTCTCGGCATACATGATGGGAACGACAAGATCGTCTGTGAGCACGACCGCCAGGGCCACAACAAGGCCGATCAGAACGTCTACCACGAGGACGGCTACCAGCAGGACCCAGAATGAAGGCGAGCGTACGCCCTCAGCAGCCGCTGCCCTCAAATACGGATACACAAGCATCCCGCCAGCAAGCAAGCAAAGGGTGACTCCCGCCACGCTGCCGAGCAGCCATCGGAAATAGGATAAGCCCGGCCGTCGAGTCTCCTTCAAGCTGGCGCGAAGGCGTACCTCCCTCTGCGCGATCGCGTCGACGAGCGCGAAGCGAAAAACCGATCGCAGGTACAAGACTCCCACAAGCAGGCCGAGTCCAGCCAGCGCGACTAAGGCAATCAGCCAGGTGTGCGCCGTGACGGTTTCGCGGGCCCGGCCCATAAACGCTCTGAAGCTGAGGTCGCCGGGAAGCAGTCCCAAACTCCAGTTAAACGCCGCCGAAGGCGTGCCGCCCCCGAGCAGCAGGCATAGAATGCTGAGCTTAAGCCACCGTACGACGTCGACCGGTCGAAGCAACAGATCGGCAGTATCGTGAAACGCCGCCACCAGGGCTCGCGTGGCCTGGCGGGACGCGCTCTGCGGAGGCTCGAGCGCAAAGAAGGAGATGCGGCGAGAGTCGTGCGCTGCCATGCTCGTCCGTGCGTTCAATGTCCGGGACCGTTGAGGTTCCCAAAGCTGATGATACACGCCGGAAGCGGCCGGCGCCTAGCAAGGCAGCGCCAGCCGAAATACGGTGCCATGGTTTAGCTCGCTTGAAAAGTCGAGAGTGCCATTGTGAAGCTGAACGATTCGGTAAGACATCGCCAAACCCACACCGCTGCCCGAAGGCTTCGTCGTATAGTAAAGCGAGAAGACGCGGGACCTAGCCTCCGGCGAAATACCGACTCCCTGGTCCTCGATTTCAATCTCCACCTGCCGGGCTTGCGCATGCGTCGAAACCTTGAGTTCTCCGCCCGACGGCATCGCCTGGCAGCCGTTGAGGACAAGATTGAGAAGCGCCTGCTTCATCAGATCGCGGTCGACGCGTACCTTGGAGGGACCGTTGCGATCCATCACCAGCCGCACTTGGTGGCGGGCCGCCTCAGGCTGAGCCGATCTGAAAACGTCTTCGATCAAGGCCTCAAGGTCTGTTTCCACCGGGTGGAGTTCGACCGGCCGTGTAAAGTCGAGGAATGTTCTTACCACGCGATCGAGCCGCCTGATTTCGCTGCCCAGAATCTCAAGCTGCGGGTTCACGTCTTCAGCCTGTTCGCCAAGCTTTGCTCTTAACACCTCGAGTTGCAGGATCATGGCGTTCAAAGGATTTCGGACCTCGTGGGCCACTCCCGCGGTGAGCCTGCCCATGGCCGCCAGCTTCGCGGCAGTGTCGATTTGGTTTTCGAGTTGAGCGCGTGTCTCCGCGTCGCGGAGCGTGACCAGGCTGGCGACCGACCTTCCCGCCTCCTCCACAAAGACCAGGCTCACGGCAACCGTGCCGGGATGCGAGCCGTTCGAACCTGCGACCATTTGACCGCTCACCGATTTTCGATTGGAAAACGCGCTGCGTAGCAGGCGGCTGAGCTCGTCATCGCCTGAAAAGATTTCCGCGGGAGTCTGGCGTAGAATCTCGTCCGCTGGCTTGTTCATGAAGCGCGCCATGGCCGGAGTGGCCAGCACCAGACGGTCCTGCTGGTCAAAGAACATCAGTCCGTCCGCCAGGTTGCCCAAAAGCTGGTCAAGGTTCTCTTTGAGAGCAACGAAGGCTGCTTTCTCTCCCCGAAGGCGTTCGCCCAACAAATTCAGTTTTGAAGAGAGGATGCCCCACTCATCGCTGCGGGAGACGGGAACGGGACCCGGCAGCTCGCCGCGCGCCATCCGTTCAACGCTCAGCGAAATCGATTCCAGCGGACGGAGGCTAAGGAAGGAGAGCAAGCCGGCGGTGACCGTGGAGAGCAAGATGGCAGTCAGCGAACCCTTGAAGGCACGTTTCAACTCGGGTTTAAGCTGCTCCCCGAGGAGAACCGTGGAAACGCCCACCCGAATGTTCATCGGCTCCTGGCCATAGCTGATCGGGAATGCCACCTCGTAGAGCCGCGGAGGTCCATAAATTGCCTGAAGCTGACGGAATAGGTTTCCTTTCAACAACTGTGAGAAGGGCGGGGCCTCCGAGAACTTCTCGCCGGCTCCTCCCGGGGTGTTCTTGAGAATGACGCGATCACTGCCGTCAGTGATGGTCACGTATTCGAGGCTTTCCGAAAACGTGGCGGTTGACTCCAGCACGGACAGCAGTCTGGAGTCGTTCTTGAGCGCGCCGCGAAGAAAGTTCCGCACCTGATCGGGATTGTGGAAGTCTGTGCCGGGCGGAACCGCGGCCGCATTGAGGGCTTCCCGGGATTGCTCAAAGACGAGCTTGGTCACGTCATTGGCCCGGCCCAAGACATTCATCAGGGTGTGCGAAATGAGCGCCGAACAGTAGAGCGCTGAAGTGGCGACCACCACCATCAACACCAAAAGGGAGATCAGTGCCGTTAGCTTAGCTTTCAGGCTGAGTCTCATAGTCCTTCAGCTTGTTGTGAAGGGTCTTGATACTGATCCCCAACAGTTCCGCAGTGCGGGTCTTGTTGTGATTGGCGAAGGCGAGGGTCTCCATAATCAAGCGCCGCTCGGCTTCCTCAACGGTCAGGCCGGGCCGCAACCGCAG
>JASHYZ010000437.1 GCA_030042795.1 Terriglobia bacterium
TAGGTTCCATGACGAGGTCCCCGGAATCGAGCGCTCTGAGGAATGAGACGGCGCCGGTAAAGTATTCGTGGTTCCCGGGTACCGTAAAGAACGGAACGCCCTGTTTCCCCGCAACCGACCGCACCAGTTCCACCAACCGGTGCTTCGTTTCGAACGGAGTTCCTGAGAAATAAACGTCACCTACGTGCAGAATTGCATCCGGATTGAATTCCAGCGCAGCCCACAGCACCCCGGCCGCCACGTCAGTACCAGTACCTATGTCACCCACGATTGCGATTCGCGCGTTGGCAGGCAGGCGCCACCTGATGACGCCGTAGTTGAGGTCGCCCTTTCCCGCATCCGCGGCCTGCCACGACCGATACTTGGGTTGTCCGCCCTTGTGGTACGGGTATTGCCAGTAATACTTGAAATACTGGACGAACATCTGCTGCCAAAGAGGGTTGCCGAACTTGTATTCCTGGATCTGTCTCTCAACATCCGCCTCAATCTCGGCATTCTGAGCGATCTTCGCGTGCGCACGCCGGTGGTGAAGATAGGAAAGGTAGGTTTCTACCGCCTCTTCATCGGTGCTGTCGGCGGGTGGCTTTGGGAGTGGGGTGTTGCGCTCGATACTGCGGCAATAGCGGTCCGTCGCGCGCATCAAGGGGTGGTCAAGATCGATGCCACCGGCATTGGTTTGGTTTAGCCCGAGCTCATAGGCAAGAACCTCTGCAACGCAGGACTTCCATAGCGCCAGATGCGGCACCTCAAAGGCTTGTATAGGGGTGGTAGCCTTTGGCGGTTGGGGCGCGACAACAGAGGGTGACGGCCGTTTCAGTTGAATGTTGATGCAGGTTTCTTTGGTGAGGTCCAGGCCGGGCCAACTGTCCCAGAGGCCGGCTGGAAGCTTCTTAGGCTTAGGCGTGGCGCTCAGAACCGGCGCCGTCAGCGCAGCCAGGTCGGCTAGCGCCGCCGAAAGATCGCGGTTGGCCACCGGGCCATGCACCCACGCCGCTGCATAGTCATTTCCGCAGCACAACAGCGCCGCGTCAATCCCCTCGGGCGGCTGCTGGGCAAAGCCCAAGGCCCATTGGTAGGCTGCGTTCAAGAAATCCGCCTGAGCAAGATCGGCCCGGCGAGCCCCAACTAGGTGATGAACGCTCCCTTTCATCCAATCAGCACTCTGATTGAGCAAGAAGTACGGCTGCTCAGCTTGAATCGGGCTGGTGCTGGGCAAAGCCGTTGGTACTTCGGGAAGCTTGCTGCGAACCATGTCATAGGCGTCGCCGTGGAGGTTCTGGTAAATGCGCACCGCGATGGCTTGTGTCGCCAAATCGTGTGACTGCGGCGTGGCCCAGAACATCAGCGCGGTTTGATCTGGCACCGCAGCAAGTTTGTTGGCCTGCGGGACCATGGTGGGTAGGTAGGCTCGAAGGCCCACCTCAGGCTGCAACAAGGCGCAACCGGGCACGAAGACGGCTCCCAGGAAGTTGGCGAAATCGCCGTAACTTGTGGCAGCGGCTTTGAAGCCGCGCCAAACGTAAACGGAATTGGGCACAACCGCGTAGCGGTCAGGCTTGGCTTTCACTTTCCGGCCACCTCTTGAACTGCATGTTGAAGCTGCTGCCGGCTCGCACATCCATGCCTGCCCATTCGTCCCAGAGACCGATGGGGAGGAATGTGGGCGCCGGCGTGAAGACCTGATTCCAACCTGATAGAACAGCCTGTAATTGCGGAATGCCGGTGGGAGGAGTTGGCGTTCCCGGAGCAGCGGACCCCAATTCCCAGTAAACCAAGTAATCCTGGCCGATGCAGGAGATCGCCCCATCGAGCGGTACCTGCTTCTGGATGCTTGATAAGGCGTTAGCGACGGCGATCTGAAACGCGGTCGGATCGACGTTGGCGGCGCGGCCAGCAACCAGGTGGTTGATGGTGCCGTGCATCCAATCTGCCGCTTTCTCGAAAAGATACACCGGCTGTTCCGCGGTTAGAGTGCCCGAAAACAGCACAGGCAAATCCGCTCGGCTTTGGTTGTTGGCCGTCAGATAAACGCCGCCGTGTGTCAACGTGTAGGTGCGCACGGCCAGCTTCGTGAAACCGTTCCAATAGGTTTCCTGAGAATCCCAGAACAGAATTGCTGTCTCATCCGGAACCGTGTCGGGCTTGCCCGCCAGGCCCGCCGGCACCGTTGGAGTGTAGGAATAGAGTCCGGCTTGGATCTGCATCAGAACGGTAGCTGGCACGAACACCGTCCCCAGCTTGGAGTAGAACTGATCCACAGGAAGCGTGGGTAAACGGTACCCGCGCCATACACGAACCGCATTGGGTGGAACTGGCTTTACCTTGTCGATTGCCATATTTTTTCTCGGCCAGTAAGCTCCTCTGATCCTTCGCGGCTATGGGAGACCGCAGCAGCCGATGACCACGCGTCCAAGGTATATGGGTACGGACGCGTCGGGAGGAGGACTGAGCAGTTCGCAATACTGCTACAACTTGCTAACCGTCCAGATAAGTGGATTGATACGCACTCAACCAGAGGTTTACCCCTAACCACACGGCCTTGCTGTTAGTGGAAGTTCGTGACATCACGCTCGCCCCCCCGAATGCAAAGCACTCCGTTACCAACCTGTCGCCAATCCTCTGGCTGTTGTCAGCTCGACCATTGACTACCATTGACGGGAGTGGTATATCACGCCCAAGTCAAGCGTGTCAACGGCTTTTTGCCTGTGGGGCCTCTTGAACTCCTAACCTGATGCGGCCTTTGGTCGCAACCAAACCGAAGGCCTCGGCGCCCTCTGTGCCTAGAAGCCTCTAACGCGGAGTTCACGGAGGCTCTGTGGCCTCAGTGTTGAAGGCTTTTAGTCACAGGGGCACGGAGACGTTCTAAGTTCGTTCAAGCGCAAGACGAAAATCTTCGCGACACAAGAAGAAATTGGACGTTAGGTAACACGATGTAGGATTGATATCGTCTCGGAAGCAAGACAGTTACCATTTCCTTTGGTATTCGCAAAAGGACAAGTTCCTGGTGCACGCTCCCCCAACTAAGTCCCTGAAGCACCTTCAGCATCCTTTCGCATAGCATAGGACGTGAGATCGGGGCTACCGGTGGCGCCCTGTGCATTCTTGACGCGCTGGCGCAGGCTGGACATGAGCACGAGGGAGGATGTATGGCAAACACCGGAAGGCGGGCGCCGGCGTGGTTAACCCGGCAGGCCGTCGGACATTCCTTGCGGACGGCGGTAGCCGCCGCGGTTTCACTGTTGGTGGCACGCCTCTTCAGACTTCCCGAAAGTTACTGGGCCGCGATCACAACTCTGGTGGTGATGCAATCTACCCTCGGAGCCGCATGGACAGTTTCCCAGCAGCGCTTCGCCGGAACGGCACTGGGCGCCGCCATGGGAGCCTTGCTAGCGGGCTACTTCGGGATGAATCTATTCGCCTTCAGCGCCGGGGTGTTCGCGCAAGGCCTTATCTGTGCAGCCCTTCGTCTCGACCGGGGTGCTTACCGCTTCTCGGGCATCACGCTGGCCGTCGTGATGCTCATTGCGCGCAGCAGGCCCGTGGCGGTGGTAGCGGTACACCGATTCGTCGAGGTTTCCGTGGGGATCGCAGTAGGGTTGGTGCTAACGCTCGCTTGGCCGGAACGCGAGGCATCCGCTCCCTGAGCAAATCGTCTCAGTAGACGTAAACCTGCCCTGGCGTCCGCGCTTGCCGCTGACAGGCTCACGAGAACATCGAGTCACTTCCAGGCCCGCCCGGCAGAAGTGCTGGACAAACCCCTAGTGCAGCCCTCCAGTACAGCAGCTTCGGAAAAACAGATGGTCCTTCACGGTTTGAGCCAATGATCACGCCTCTCCGGGCGT
>JASHYZ010000438.1 GCA_030042795.1 Terriglobia bacterium
GCGGGTTCATTTGAGGTACGGTCGGCGCAAACGTTGTCAGCCGCGCTCGAACAGTTGTCGCGCAACCCTCCAAACCTTGTTCTTCTGAATCTGCGGCTGCCGGACAGCCAGGGGCTGGAGACGCTGAAGCGCGTCGTTGCCGCGGCGCCGGATGCAGCCGTAGTGGTGTTGGGCGCTGAGGAGCATGGTCCGCTGGCAATGGAGGCCATGCAATCGGGCGCGCAGGATTGTTTGGCGAAGGGACAGGTGGAGGGCCCGCTGCTGGCGCGGGTGGCGCGCTACGCGGTGGAGAGGCAGCGTCTCGTGGCCGAACTTCGGCGCCGCCAGACCGAGCAGTTTGATCTGAAAGACCAGTTCCTCTCGCACATTTCGCACGAATTGCGCTCGCCGCTCGCGGCCATCGATCAATTTGCAAACTTGCTGCTGGATAATCTCGGGCCGCTCGGAGCCGAGCAACGTGAGTATCTCGAAGTGGTGGTGCGAAACACCGGCCAGCTCAACCGCATGATTGATGATCTGCTGGCGATGGTGCGTGCGCAAAGCGGCAAGCTGGGGGTGGAGCCGATACCGTTCTCTATGCCCCGGCTGATTGAAGAGACCCTCCGGACGCTCGGCCCAAGGGCTGAAGCCAAGCAGGTGGCGCTGCGCGCGGAGTTTCCACGCGAGGTCCCGGTGGTGTGGGGAGACCCTCAACGGACGTATGAAGTGCTGACGAATCTGATTGAGAACGCCATCAAGTTCACGCCCGAAAAGGGAAGCGTGACGGTCACGGCTCGCCCGTTCGCCGGGCACCCGGCGTTTGTCGAGGTGGTGGTGGCTGACACGGGTTGCGGCATCGCGGCTGATGACCTTGACAAAGTGTTTGACCGGCTGTTCCAGGTGTCGAGAAAAGGCGCTTCAGCGAAGGGGCTGGGGTTGGGCCTTTACATTTCTCGTGAATTAGTGCAGCGGCAGGGCGGCAGAATATGGGTGGAAAGCGCGGTGAGTCGCGGCAGCACCTTCCGTTTTGTGCTGCCCGCGCATACCGTCGTGGGCGAGCTCTATTCGGAGCTGGGCCGCAAGACGCCGCCCGCCGGGCCCCTCTCTCTGATAGAACTTTCGGTGCAGTCGCTTCGAGGCAACGCAGCCGTCCCGCTGGACGCAGCCACCCTGGAGTCCCTCCGCGAATTTGTAGCAGGATGCGTGCGGCCGGAGGTGGACGTGGTGCTGCCGCCGGTGGAGTCAGGACCAGACGCGGCGAGCCTTTTCGTGCTGGCCGCGACCGAGGCGCCGGGCGCCGAAGCCGTCCAAAAGCGCGTCCTGGGCGGCCTGAACGCGCCCGGCCAAAAGCTAGGCAAGCAGATCGCTCTCACCTCCACCGCAACCCCGGTGGCCCTTCCCTTCGGCTGGGCTCACTGGCCTCCCGAACAAAGGATGCAAGCTGTGGCCGCGCAACTGGAGCAGATGATTGAACAGCGCCGGTCGCCCTCGGCCAGGGCGCTCCGACCTGGTTCCGAGCATGTTGTCGAACGCCAAGCGTTGGGCAGTAGCTAGATAGATAGGCTATATCATCCCCACAGAAACGCTTCGCAATGCTGTCATTTCGAGCGCCGCCGCGCCGTCCGGCGCGAGAAATCCCGCCCTGTAAGGCACTTGTCTACAAATTGCCTCGCCGCTTCGGCTCCTTCCTTCGACTTCGCTTGAGGGCGGCTGAACAAGGTCGTTCCCTCCGAATGAAGGGAGCGGACGGGTTTGCGCGCCGCGCAGACAAAACTTGTAGGCCGGTATCGGACGCTTGCGGTACGATACAACGCGGAATTAAGTCCGGTCTGGAGGAGAGTGTTGTGACCACAAGCATGATGATGCGCGCGGCGCTGACCCTTGGCGTTGCTGCATGTTTACTGGCGGGCATGGACTATGCCGGTTCACCGGGTTCGCTCGCGTTGGCGGAAAACGCCGGCGATACGGCGGCGAATCCACCGGAGCCTTCCGCACCGCGCAAGGTGATTATCGACACGGATCCGGGCACGGACGACGCCATGGCCATCCTGCTGGCGCTGAACTCGCCGGAACTGGACGTGCAGGCGCTGACTGTAGTTCCCGGCAATGTCACCGCGGCGCAAGGGTTGGACAATGCTTTGCGGCTGGTGTCGCTGGCAGGGCGGTGCGACATTCCCGTCGCCGGCGGAGCACAGCATCCCCTGAACCAGAAATTGGTGACGGCGGAGTATTGGCATGGCCTGAACGGTCTCGCCAACATCGAGCTTCCTGCGCCCAAGTGCCGCGCGGATGTGCGTTTCGGCCCCGACCTAATCATCGAACTCGTCCACAAATTCCCGCACGAGATTACGCTGGTCCCGATCGGTCCCGAGACTAACATCGCGCTGGCTGTTTCCAAGGATCCGTCGATCGTGCCGCTGGTGCGCGACGTGGTGATCATGGGTGGCTCGATTTCGGGAGGAAACGTCAACGCCGCCGCCGAGGCCAACATTTTTGGGGATCCGGAGGCCGCGCAAATTGTCTTCAACGCCGGATGGCCCATCACCATGGTAGGCCTTGACGTGGGCAATCAGACGCTAGTGACCCGCGCCCACCTGGCTCAGCTTGCCCGCACCCACGGCCCCGAGAACGATTTTGTAGTGGGCGTCCTCAATTTCCTGGAGGACCTGTCAGAGAAGCACGGCGACCAGGGCGTGCCAATGTATGACCCGCTCGCCGTGGGCGTTGCGATCAATCCCGCCACTGTCATGTCGCAACCGATGCGCGTAGATATCGAGACCCGCGGGCAGTTCACGCGGGGAGAAACTGTGGCCAATCGGACGAACACGGTTGAGCGCAATGTGCCTCACGAGGGCCGCTTATGGATTGAGGCCGTGGACACCGTGCAGCCGAACGCGAGTGTGGCGGTAGGGGTGAAGGCGGAGGAGTTCATCCAAATGTTTATGAGGCGGATTGCCGGGAAATAGCGGGTGGGTTTTGGCGGGCGGAGCTGCGCGTGACGCCAGGGCTCGCCCGTGTTTGCCAGCGATCGCGTTCGAAAGTCTGGCCGCTGGAGTCGCGCACAGGGCGTTGGGTTGACAACAGGCTTGCTTGGGCGCTTGGTCAGTACAAAGCCGCGGCTGCCGCTATGGGGCTTGGAAGCGCCTCAGACTTGGTCTCGCTGTAACCCGCCCGGCCGGGCATCTGGCTTGCTACGTAAAGAACCAGCTCGACGCGGCTCGAGACTCCGAGCTTGTCGAAGATCCGGAACATGTAGTTCTTGACGGTATGTTCGCTCAGATTCAATTGCTTAGCCGTTTCGCGGTTGGTGAGCCCTTCAGCCACGCACTGCACCACAGCCATCTCGCGCTTGGTAAGCAGGGGCACGCCGGCTTTGTTCGCAACCTGGAGAGGCTGTGGCTCGCGCAACGCCTCAAGCACGTAACCCAAGTCGGCCGTGCCGGCCCAGATCTGGCCTTGCTGGACACAGGTGACGCACTTCAGCAACTCCTTCACTGAGCGCGCCCGGCAGAACACGCCCTGGGAACCCGAGCGAAAGGCCTGCACAACGGACTCGCGGTCAGGAAGGTCGAGCAACATCACGACCTTAATCTCTGGCTGCGCACCGGTAATCTCTTGCGTCAGCTTGAAGCCCCGTGCCGGATCGCCTTCAAGATCGGCGCTAATCAGGGCAACGTCTGGTACGGGATCCGTAAACGTTGCCAGCACATCGGCCACTCGGTTAGAAGCCACGACGCTTGCGAAGCGCTGCGACCTCCGCAAAGCTTCGGCCAGCAGTTGCGCGCCCATCGACGTCTTATCCGCAATCACCAATCGCATGCGATTGGCTCCCAATCTTGACGAGTCAGCCCTGCCCATTTCTTTTCCCCTTCCAAATACGATTCGAGTTACTGCGACTCGGGAAAGATGTCCGCTCCGCGTCAAGCTTTGTGTGAGTGTCAAACGGAGACGATTTGATCTTTAGGTTTCTCCGAGTCTCCTCAATGTTTCACCCGTCGTCTCGGGCCGTCAATAGCCCGAGAGTGCCAGTGACTAGTCGAGGCATACAAGGTTGTCTTACACAACCTTTCTCTATGAGGCATGAGAAATGCTGCCCCAAAATCTAGTGACATAGACTCCGCCCTCAGATGCCCTGTTCCGCGCTAGGTAGCTCCAAGTACACAATTCCGTCCTGAGAGTGACCTTAGTCCTCTTGCTGGAGGCTTGCAGAAACCGGTGTAATGGTAGTGCGAATGACAATCCCCGGCGTGAACCGGCAACTTGATTCAAAGGGTACTCAGAAGCGTGGATGCTCCGAGGCACCGCTCCAGACTTTCGGCCCGAACACTGCGGAGTTGCGTCGGGCGTCAGTCGATGGTGCGGGAACAAGGATGCAGCGATTCTCCCACGGTAATCAGCAGCGTGCGCAACGCTTCGCGATCCAGACGGGGTTGCGATACCGAAGGGTGGGCGAGGCGGACTGGCGTCAGGGGTCGATGGTGAATATCAGCGAGTCTGGGGTGTTGTTCGAAACGGATCATGCAGCGTGGCCGAATAGTGCCGTGGAGATAAGGTTCAGTTTGGGCACAGGGAATGCAGGTAGCTGGGTGGCCCAGGTGGTGTGTTACGGCGTGATCGTGAGGGCGATCAGCAAGGCAGGGAGCGCGCGAGTGAGCGCCCTGGCAGCGAGAATTACCAAGTTTCATTTCGTGCGATCGGGACGAGCGGTAGTGGCTTGACCTGCGTCCGGGACGTGGCCTAGTACTGCTGAGTCTAGATACCTGCCATGTGGCGAGTGGCGTGCGCCGAAGTTCAGGAATTCCGTTGGAAGGGCCGATAAAGGTAGGGACGGCTCTGGAACATTCCGGGGCAACTAAAACGGAAAGGCTTAGGGTATGGAAAGGGCTGTAAGTCAAAGGGCGGAGCTATATGCTGAGGCAAGATGGTAGTGGGAAGAGCACGGTAGCGTGGCATGCTCTGTATACCCGGTATCAGCACGAGAGGATGGTGCAGCAGATCCTGACCGAGAAGGGGTTTGAGACCTTTCTGCCGCTCTACGAGGCGCGGCACCGTTGGAAGGACCGGATGAAGCAAGTTTCGGTACCCTTGTTTCCCTCCTACGTGTTCATTCGTGGTGGTCTGGAACGTCGGCTCGACATCGTGACCACGACGGGCTTCCACTCGATTGTGAGTGAGGGTGAGCGGCCTGGTGTGGTCACGCAAAATGAAATCGATGCCATGCGGCAGTTGGTGGAGACGCGGCTGCGGGTGGAACCGCATCCGTTCCTGAAGGTAGGGGATCGAGTGCGAGTGAAGTCGGGCCCTTTGGAGGGGTTCGAGGGGATTCTCGTTCGCAAGAAGAACCAATACCGACTGGTGCTATCGGTGGAGTTGCTGCAGCAGTCGGTGGCTACGGAAGTGGACGCCTATCAGGTAGAGCGGGTATCAGAGTCAAGGCGCCACGCGGCTTGAGAAGACTAGCCCGTATGCCGCGACGGGTATTCCAAACCGCCTTCGTCGGAATCCAGCCGAAGTCCTGGTCGATCGTCTCTTTTGCAATCCCTCTGAGGAACCAGTGAGCATCTTCAAACCTTCGGTTTTAGCCCAGGAACGAAAGCCTCTGCGCCTGTGGCGCAGGGTGAAGACCTATTCTCCCGCCTCAGGGCCGGCCGCGGTGGAGTTCGAGACACAGCAGGTGCTAGTGGAGGAGGCGCACTTTGTGCAGGCGCTGAGGCGGGAACGGAAGCGAGCGGAGCGCTCGGGGCAGCACTTTCTGTTGATGTTGCTGGAGGGCCCCGAGGTATTTGGTGGGCCGCGGCCCGACGGGCGGGTGCTTTCCGCAGTGACGCAAGCGTTGGGAAGCTCGATTCGGGACACCGATCTGTGTGGTTGGTACCAGCAGAACGAAACTCTGGGCGTGATTTTCACCGAAGTAAATGGCGCCGGGGTGGCCTCGACCGTGAACATGCTAAACACCAAGGTGGACGCGGCCTTGCGCGGGCGTTTGCGGCCAGAGGATGTAGACCGAATTCAGATCTCGTTCCATTTGTTTCCGGAACCGCCGGATGGGGATGGTTGGCGTGCCTCGGAGGACTCCGTGCTCTATCCCGAGATGCGGAAACGCAATGGAGTAAGGAAGCTGGCATTGCTGACTAAGCGGCTGGTGGACCTGGCAGGCAGTGCCGCGGCTTTGCTGGTCTTCTCTCCAGTGCTC
>JASHYZ010000439.1 GCA_030042795.1 Terriglobia bacterium
AACTCGATCCTCCGGCCACAAAGCGCTCGGCGTTCACGGCGGCTCCGATCACGCCCACTTCGTCGCTGGTAGCAACCACTTCAAACCGGCTGCCCTGCAGGGGCGACATCTTGACGAAATCGTGAAGGTAACGATCAAGCCTGGCCAAGTCAACAAAGCGCGCGTTCTGTCCCCCAACATAGAACTCTCCGGGACCATCCATGTGAATGCTGGTGGCCGTGGCGGCCGCGAGAGCGCGATGCCACAACTTCACGAAAGCCTCGCACCGGGCGTCGCCGCTCTTGGCGTTGGCAAAGATTTCCTCCGGCTCGAGGTCAAGAAAGCGCAGGCGCATGGCGCGGTGGCCCATGATGCCTTCCAGGTGGCCCCGGCCGCCACAGCCGCAATAATATTCTTTGGGGTCGAGCGTCACCACCGAGTGGCCGCCCTCCCAAATTCCCGGAACCCACGGATAGCGTCCAAAGCCGATGCCGTTGCCGAGAGTCCACGCGCGCACCACCCGGTCCAATTGGCCCCTCGTGGCCGCGATCCCGGCGGCCATTACGTCCGCATCGTTAAAGATCACGGCTCTAGCTGTTACGCCATGTTGGCTGAGCATCCCGGAAAGAGCGGTGCCCAGATCGTATCCCTTAATCTGTTGGAGGTTGGGCGAGTCCTGCACAACGCCCGCGCGAATGATTCCGGGAAAGCCGACGCCCACAGCGTGTAAGGGTTCGCCTTGCCGCGCTGCTTCGATCAGCTCACAAATGCTGCGCGCGATCTCGTCGGCCGGCATGGCATGAAGCGTGTCGCCCTTGCCCTCGGAGTCGAGCATCCGCAGCGGCTTCACTAACCGGTGGCCCTCGACCAGGCCGACAGCCACGTGTTCGGCCGCCAGTACTCCAACGCTCAGCGCCATATCGACCTCTCCAAAAGCCAGAAGACAGGAGACAGAAGTAAGAAGTCAGAAGTAAGAAGCCAGAGAGGAGGCGAAAACAACTTTACGTTCTGGTCGGCCCGGCCTCGGCCCGACTGGGCCGTCAGTCGCCGGCGACCCGATTGCCCTCGCTGGCCGCTTGTCTCTCTTCACTCGTCGCTTGCTGTCGCTTGCCACTTGTGCCACTTGTCACTGGTAAGTCTCCTTCTGCCTTCTGCCTTTTGGCTTCTTTTACTTCTTACTTCTGTCTCCTGTCTTCCGCCTTACAGTCTCGCCAACTTGTTCAACCCGTTAAACGCAGCCGCTTTGTAGCACTCGGCCAGAGTTGGGTAATTGAAAACCGCGTCCACGAAATACTCTACGGTGCCCTTCAGGATCATCACTGCCTGGCCAATGTGCAGCAACTCTGAGGCTCCCTCGCCGATAATGTGCGTTCCCAGCAGCTCCTTGGTTTCACGATGAAATATCAGCTTCAGCCGCCCGGTGGTGTCGCCGCGAATCTGCCCACGCGCGATCTCGCGGTAGTAGGCAATGCCCACCTCGTATGGCACATCCTCATCGGTCAATTGCTCTTCCGTTTTGCCGATAAAAGAGATTTCGGGAATGGTGTAAATTCCATACGGGTAGTTCGCAGGGTTGGAGTGCATCGGAAGGCCAAAGGCATGCGCCGCAGAAATGCGGCCCTGTTCCATGGATACCGAGGCCAGGCTAGGGAATCCGATTACGTCGCCCACGGCGTAGATACTGGGCGTCTGGGTTAGAAAATTCGCGTCCACCGGAATGCGCCCCCGGTTGTCCGCTTCGATTCCGGCCGCGCTAAGGTTAAGCTCGTCCACATTACCCTGTCTTCCCACGGCATAGAGAAGCGCGTCGCCCGAGATTTTCTTCTTACTTTCCAGGTTGGCCACCACTTTGCCGTCCGGGGCCTCTTCCACGCTCTCCACCTCTTCGTTCAAGCGCAGAGTAACGCGGCTATCTCGAAGGTGGTAGGAAAGCGCTTCGACAATCTCGGCGTCGGCAAATTCCAGCAGGCGCGGGCGCTTTTCCACTAACACCACACGCACACCCAGGGTGGCGAACATGCAGGTATATTCCACTCCAATTACGCCGCCGCCCACCACAATCATGGTCTTGGGGACTTCGGGCATTTGCAAAATCTGATCGCTGTTCACAATGGTGCGCCCGTTGACGGGCACCTTCGGGGAAATCGCCGGCTTGGTTCCCACGGCGATGATGACGTTATTGGCCTTGTACTCCGATGCTCCTCGCGAATTCTCCACCCGGATGGCGTGGGGGTCAACAAAGCTGGCTCTGCCGGTGATGAGGTCGATTCCATTGCGAGCCAGTTGGGCTTGGGTGACGTCGATCTCGGTCTTGATGACGTGCTGCACGCGGAAGGCAAGATCCGACATAGTGATCTTTTCCTTCACGCGGTAATTAATGCCGTAGATGCCCTGGTATCGATAGCCTGAAAGGTGAAGCACCGCCTCGCGCGTGGTCTTGCTGGGAATCGTGCCCGTATTCACGCACACGCCGCCCAGCACTTCGCGGACTTCCACCACCGCCACCCGCTTGCCGCACTTCGCCCCCTGGATGGCCGCCCGCTGTCCCCCGGGCCCTGAACCGATCACCAGCAGGTCGTAGTTTTCCATAGCGACGGTACCTTGCCGTTACCTGAAACCCCTTGGATTCCCGCCTTCGCGGGAATGACGGCGTGGGGAAGGAACCCTCAAAAACGATGTCCCTCTTTCGTGGGTGGACGTCTCTGAAATTGGAAACTCCATTTTAGCGCGGTCATTCCCGCGAAGGCGGGAATCCAAGGGGTTTCACACGCGGCCCATGAACGTCCGCTCTTCGGTTTCAGCTATCGCTCGCACCATCATTCGCCCTCCGTGGGCGCTTCCACACCTAAGCTTTCCTCAAGCGCCGCTTCGAGCGCGGCACGGTTCGCGCCGGCCATAACTTCGTCAAAGGCCTTCGAACGCTGAATCGTAATGGGCGCGAACAACTCTTTCTGCCGCAGCAACACGGCGCCCAGGCGCACCAGCTCCAGCAAGGCGAGCAGCAGGGCCACCAGTGCTTGGCGGGCCAGGAAGCCGGCGGCAAGATCGTCGAGCCGCACAGGAGCACGGTGAGCCCGAAGCACCTCGCGGACATGCTCGATCATTTCGGCCACGGTGATTTCATCCGCGCGGATGGCCATCGCGGGCCGTGACTTGGCTCGTTCAAGAATCTGGCGGAAGGCGGAGATAAGGTCAAAGACGGAAACTGCCAAGCCAGGCTCATCCTCGGCTTCGGCAAACTCGCCGATGCCTGGCTCTGACCACATCGCCTCTTCCACTTCCAGCTTCGATTGCAGCATCTGGGCGGCGTTCTTGAACTGCTCGTGCTCAAGCAAGCGGTGCACCAACTCGGTGCGCGGGTCCTCCAGCTCCTCAGGCGTAGCATTCGGATCCGGCGGCAGCAGCATCCGCGACTTGATATAGATCAGCGTGGCCGCCATGAAGACGAACTCGCCCCCAAGGTCAATGTTGAGCTCGTCGCAGGCGCGCAGGTAATCAAGGTACTGTTGGGTGATGCGCGCAATGGGAATGTCGTAGATGTCGAGCTCCTGCTTGCGGATCAGGTCGAGGAGCAGGTCAAGCGGACCCTCGTACACCTCGAGTTTCACCGGCGGCGGCCCAGCGAGGGAACGCGTGGCCCGCTTGCCAGTGGAAACCTCGGTGGCCGCTACCTCGGCGGATGCTGGCCCCGCAGCCGTTGTCCCGGCATCAGGAACGTCCGTGACGGCAGTTGAACTGACGTCGTGTTCTCCTAGAGGATTCGGCATCGATCTGACCTTGACGCCACCTTACAATCGCGTTGGAAGATGTCAGGATTGCCCTTTGTTTTCAACGAGATCATAGGACAATCCTTCATCTTCACTGCTTTCAACAGCGTATTTATTCGTTGTCAACCAATATTCTATTCAGTCAACCCTTTGCCAGTGGCACAGGCACTCCTGCCTGTGCTAAATCGGTGTCGTCCGAAAGCCTGCAGCACAGGCAAGAGTACCTGTGCCACCTATCCTCGAATCGCAGAATCCTAGCAACTCATTGATTCGCCGAGACATTCCAGCTTCGTTCGCACCAAGTTTTTTGTCACCCTCGACTAAGATCGAAAAGGCCGACCCGAGGGCTGGCCCTACGTCTGTCCGACGGCCACCTCCTGCTTTCGGGCCAACCCTACCGCCTCACGCACCTCTGCCATAGTCGCCTGGGCAACTTGACGCGCACGCTCAGCGCCCTCGTCAAGTATCTGCCACACCTTCTCCGGCTCCTGTTCATACTGGCGGCGCCGTTCCTGGATGGGCGCCAAGCGCCGGTTCAGGCCCTCTACCATGAGCTTCTTGCAGTCGATGCACCCGATATCAGCCGTGCGGCACTCACGATTCACCCGGTCAATCACAGGCTGATCTGAAAACACCTTATGAAGATCAAACACCGGGCAAATGTCCGGGTTGCCGGGATCGTACCGCCGCTTGCGCGCCGGATCGGTCACCATGGTGGAGACTTTTTTCCAGACCGTGTCCGGCGGGTCAGACAGGTAGATGGCATTGTTGTAACTCTTCGACATTTTGCGGCCGTCGGTGCCGGGGAGACGCGGCGTCGGCGTCAGGAGCGTCTGCGGTTCGGGGAAGACGGTGCCGTAGAGATTGTTGAACTTGCGAGCGATCTCCCGTGTCAGCTCGATGTGCGGCACTTGGTCTTCGCCTACGGGCACGGCGTCTGCCTTGTAAATCAAAATGTCAGCCGCTTGCAGCACCGGATAGCCCAGAAAACCGTAAGTGTGGATGTCGCGGTCTTTGATGTTCTCGAGCGCTTCCTTGTAGGTCGGTACACGCTCCAGCCACCCGAGCGGCGTCAGCATGGACAGAATCAAATGCAACTCCGCGTGCTCGATCACGTGCGACTGCACAAAGAAAGCAGCCTTCACGGGGTCGAGTCCTGCCGCCAGCCAGTCTGTGGTCATCTGCCAGATGTTGTCCTGCAGGTCGGCGGTGTTGGCGTAATCGGTGGTGAGCATGTGCCAGTCCACTACGCAGTGGTAGCTCTCGTAGCGGCTCTGAAGCTCCACCCAGTTCTGCAACGCGCCCACCAAGTTGCCCAGGTGCAGCCGTCCCGTGGGACGCATACCGCTCAGGATTCGCGGCTTTCTCTTATGATCGGTTCGTTGCTCGGTCATGGGTCGGATGAGAAAAGTGCCGCTGGCGCGCGAGCTACGCGAGTCTTAGCCTTCAGAGGCTAACTTTAGCACAGGCGGGCGACCGGTTGCTGCGCGATCAAGGGAGAGAAGGAGGCTGGAGTGAGCTTAACGTTCGCCCTGGATTGGGGGTTTGTTAAGAGACCTGTCGGCAGCGGCTCCACTGGTTGTCGACGAAGTTGGCTGAGGAACTACGCTTGAGTGGGGCTGTGCCTTCTAAAGCCCTGGAGGGGCGGCATATTTTAGCCCAGGCGCGAGCCCTGGGTTTGAACTCGCAACCTCGATGTTGAGTCTCTGTCACTCGGCCGCTTTCGCGCTATGGATGGCCAGGGTGGCGTCATGAGGAGGTTCGTCCTCAGCGCCAAATATCCAGACGTTTCCCGGAGAGGGCGCCACTCCAGCGAAAAGAAGATCGGAAACGAAGTCTCCTCTCGTCGGGTCCGGGCTTGGAACGATCTTCCAGGCGCTGCCATTCCAATGAAGCAAAAGCGTCCCTTGAAATCCCGAACCGCTGGCGGCGAAAGAGGACCCGAACGCCCAGATGTCTGTGGGAGAGACCGCCGTTATTCCCAGCAGACGGTTGGATTCGTAAATACTTGTGGGACCTACGTTAGGGCTGGGCACCACCTTCCAACTTGCGCCGTCCCAGTGCTCGATCAACGTCAAGGTGGCAGCTTCCTGCGGCGGGGGGACGGGCGTGGAGAACCCCACCGCCCAGGCGTCGTTAGGCGCCAACGCCACGACGGCGTTCAACTGATTGGCGCCGTTTCCCACGCTCGGGCTTGGTACTGTGGCCCATTCCGTTCCGTCCCAATGCATGGTCAGGGTGAAACTGTCATCATTCTCCGGCCCTGAAAATCCCACTGCCCAGGCGTCGTTTGTGGCGTCCGCCGAAGCGCCCAGGAGGAACGCATCGCCAGAAAGCTCGGTGGTGGCTGTCCAGGAGGTGCCGTCCCAATGCTCAAACAGGAACTCAAGCAGTTGGCCGTCGTCGGCTAATAAGCTCCCGATCGCCCAGATGTCGTCGGACGCGATGGTGGCCATCGCTCTCAAATTGGGTTCATCGCCGGACTGGAAGGAGGGACCGGGAAACACGCTCCACTGCTGGCCGTTCCACTGCTCGATAACTTGTCCCGGATTCGCCTCGCCGATGTTCACCGTCCCGACGGCCCACGCCTCGGTGGGTGAGATATCAGCCACCCCGCCCAGAAAGCTGGTGTTGTCACCATGGATCTTGGGTGCCGGGAAGGCTGTCCACTTGGTGCCATCATAATGGATCGTCGATTGCCCCACAGCCCAGATATCGTCCGAAGCGGATGCCGAAGCCGCCAGGAGCCCATTGTTGAAATTCTCATTGGGGGTTGGCACCACTTGAAAGATCGATGACGCGGATGGTGAGGGACCAGCTTGAGCGTCCGCGCGTGGGGCCCATGCAACTATGGCGCAGATCAAAATCATACTTAGAACGGCGGTGTGGATTTTCGCTTTCATCGTGTCTCCTTGAGTACGCTTGAGGCGTCTTCGAACGAAGCCAAGCCAACGCTCAGCCACCCGACTCATCCTATCGGGTGTTGGCGTGGCATTTGTCATGGAAATGTCAAAAGTGCGAAGCTGGCTGCGATTGTCCGATTTTCAATGCCTCTCTGCTTCTCCGGTGTCAGCGCAGACGAGTTCGTTGCAGATTCTGCTAGAGGCTTGGCTGGATGCCACTACCGGAAATTATGGCGCAGACTAGCTGCTCCAGATTATTGCGCGCCTCAACGGCCCGCTGTATAAATGCGTGCCCGCCCAAAAAGAAATGGGTGGAAACGCAACGGAGGAAGCATGGCTCATATCAAGCTTGACGAAAAATTGCCTGGGATTCGCG
The DNA here is from genome assembly GCA_030042795.1 of Terriglobia bacterium. The sequence continues at coordinate 7,026 of JASHYZ010000439.1, forward strand.
GACTGTTTGCATTCCGTCCTGAGACGGCGACGCCCATGAGCGAACTCGCCGAGGTGTTGCTGCACACGCCCGGTACGCTGTCGATGGCGGAGCGGGAGCTCATCGCCACGTACGTTTCATCGCAGAATGACTGCTTTTATTGCCAGTCATCCCACGGAGCCATCGCGGCAATCCATCTGGACGGCAACGAGGAGCTCGTGCGGCAGGTGAAGCAGAATTTTGAGCAGGCCGGCGTCTCGGATAAGCTCAAGGCCCTTCTGGCGATTGCGGGAAAGGTGCAAAAGGGCGGGAAGAACGTGACCGCGGAAGATGTGGAGCGAGCGAGACAGCGGGGGACAACAGACCTGGAGATACACGATACCGTGCTGATTGCCGCCGCCTTCTGTATGTACAATCGCTACGTGGATGGCCTTGCCACTTGGGCGCCACAGGACGCGGACACCTACCGCCAGCGCGCGGCAGCCGTCGCCCGTGATGGCTATCTTAAGTCAATGCAGACTTACGTGAAGAGCACTCACGTCGCGGCGGGTGGGCAGTAACCGCATTGCGGTAAGAAGCCCTGCTGGAGCGGCGGTCTATGACCGCCACTGTCCTGATTCCCGCTCCCCGCCTTCGCGGGGGCAAGTTCGCCGGAACGGCTCCGTTGGGATAGAACCGCCAAGTCCAACAACGTCACCCACGCGGAAGCGGGGGTCCAGGCACGGCAGGCTGAAAGCCGCTCTCTAGTGAACTTCATCGTGATACGAAGTTTTTGATAAGGCATTCGGGGGTCATAGACCGCCGCTACAGGATAGTCCGAGGCCAGTGGATGGATTCCCGGAAACCCATGTTTCTGCCGGAAGTAGAGAGCAACCCACAATCGAGCCCTTACGCCGAGGGCATTCGCACTATGCAGGCCTCAGGCGCCGAGTACCCGAAGATCTGGCACCTGTTAGCCTACCGCCCAAAGGCAGCGGACCATCTGGCCGCGTTTACTCAGGAAATCATGCGTGGGCAATGTCCGATTAGCCCGGGCATCCGGGAGCTGATCGCAGCGTTTACCTCAGCCGGCAATCATTGTCCGTTTTGAGCGAAGTACCACGCCGCAGTTGCGGCGGAGTTACTGGGAAGCGAACATCTGGTCCGCGGCGTCATTCAGGATCTCGAGAGTTCCGGGCTTTCTGAAAAGGACAAAGCCCTGTTTCGCTTCATCCGCAAAGTCAACCATCATTCGCCGGAGATTGCCGTCGAGGACATGAAGCCGCTTTACGACGTGGGCTGGACCGACGAAGCCATCTATTACGCCATCACGGTGTGCGCGCTGTTCAATTTCTACAATCGCTGGATTGACGCCTGCGGGGTGCATCCGATGTCCGAGGAGGCGCATCGCCAGTTCGGGGCGCGCACGGCCCATCATGGATATGTCCGGAAATGATCGCCGGTTCGGCCGCATTTCTCGACCTGCCTCGAAGAGTCGCCGAAAGGGCGGAGCTTCAGCTCCGCCGACAGTGCTCGCCTACCCTCGTCCTTCATCGCTGCCCGCAGAGCTTGCGTCCGCAAGCTCTGCGGGCAGCGATGCGAACCCACAGCCAGGCTCGAACGGCGGGGCTGAAGCTCCGCCCTTTCCGGATCCTGATCACAAACGGCAGACGGGTGAGAGCGGCGAATCCAAGGCGTCTTACTACGGCTGGCGGGTGGTGCTGGCCTCCAGCCTCGGCGTGATGGTGGGCTTTGGGTCCCTGTTTGTCTTCACCTTCAGCCTCTTCGTTAAACCGCTTGCCGCCGATTTTGGTTGGACGCGCGAAGCGAT
>JASHYZ010000440.1 GCA_030042795.1 Terriglobia bacterium
CCCGAAGTACACTTGACCATCGAGGCCTGGAAACTCCAGGCCGAAATAGTCGCTCTTCCCATGCCATGGCCCAAAGATATGTGTTGTGCAGGTCCCTCGATGGATACTACAAGCGACGTAAACTGAGGACATAACGGCGCGGGCGATGAACGGCTCCCCTGGGCCAATGGGGGCACCGCGACCCAGCGGCTGCGAGAGAAACCCGCTTCCCTTGGTATAAACGTACGCGGACACCCAGTGGAAGGAATTAGCGGGGTCTCCGCGGGCGTAGCCAAGGAAGGCCACCTCCGCCCCGCCAAGCTTAAGAAGCCCACACTGAAGATAGGGGTCCGCACAAGGGTATAGCGCCGAGGGGCCGGGATCGTACACAATGTCCGCCATGGCCGGTGGCGTGCCGGCCAGCAATCCAACCCCGGCCGCACCGGCCGCCGCCGCATAACTCAGCCAGCGCTTATTGAAGCGCTCGCTGAACTCGACTGCTTTTCGCGATTTCATAGACTCCTCCTTGAGTCGCACGTTGACGAGTCAAATCCGGAGTCGGCAGGAATGAACTGGTTTGTGAAGTGCCCCCTTGAGCTAGCTGATCGGCCGCCCCGAATCAGCCCCAGCCGACGTGGCTATCGTGAGCGTGCGAAGCGGGAAAGTCAAGCGAAATCGTTGGCCACAATTACTTATTATTGCAATATCGCTTCTGTTTACTTAGCCGAGCCCTGAAGCCCATCTGTGGGGAGGCGAGCGCCAGCAGGCCCCAGGGTGCGCGAGATCAAAAACTCCTATTTCGCGGCAAACTGTTTGAGAAGAGGTTATATTATTGTTATTATAATATTATAGTCAGTTAATGCCGAGCGGGAGCAACCCCTTTGTCTCAACACGTCTTTGAGTTCCAACCTACGCCGCAGACGATGGGAGGTCAAGGTTTCCAAGTCTGGTGGGTCCCCGCACTTGTAGACTGGGGAACGCTCGCTACGGCGCAAACACTGGCTACTTTCGCCGTGTTAGACTCAAGGTGATCGGCGGCTTCATGAATATCTATCTTGTGACAGGCGGAGCCGGCTTCATCGGTTCGCACGTCGTGCACGAACTGCTGGCGCGCGGAGAGCGGGTCCGCGTCATTGACAACCTCTCAAGCGGATTCAGGGAGAATCTCGGGGATGCGCGCGCGGGCTTGGAGTTCGTTAAGGCCGATATCCGCGAACTCGACCGCATCCGTCCCTTCTTTGACGGCGTCGGCTATGTGATTCATCTTGCCGCGCTCTCCTCGGTGGCGCTCTCCATTGAAGACCCTGTGACATCCACAGCAGTGAATATCGGCGGCACTGTGAATGTGCTGATGGCGGCGCGCGATGCGCGAGCAAAGCGGGTGGTTTTTGCGGATTCGGCGGCGGTTTACGGCGATAATCTGGAGTTGCCGCGCGTGGAATCGCAACAGCCGGAGCCGCTCTCACCTTACGCTCTCACCAAGCTGGCGGGGGAATATTATTGCCGGATCTTCAACAACGTGTTCGGCCTTGAAGCTGTTGCGTTGCGCTTCTTCAACATCTTCGGCCCGCGGCAGAATCCACACTCGCCGTACACCGGCGTGCTTTCCAAGTTTATCGTGGCGTATTTAAGGGGCGAGACGCCGGTGATCTTCGGCGATGGCGAGCAGTCCCGAGACTTCACTTACGTGGCGAACGTCGTCGATGCCGTTCTCGCCGCCTGCACGGCTCCGCAAGCGCCGGGCCGCGCCATTAACGTTGGGGTGGGCGCGAGCTTCACTCTGAACGAGACCGTTGCCCTGCTGAACCGCATCTTCGGGCGCGAGGTTGTGCCCCGTTACGCCGCCGAGCGTCCTGGCGATGTCCGTCACTCGCGGGCCGACGTGACACTTGCCAAGCAGGTGCTGGGCTACCATCCCAGAGTCACGTTTGAGGAAGGGCTCCGGCAGACCGTGGCGTGGTACCGGTCCGCGGTCGCAGCGCAGGTGGCGGCGCCATGAATGGGGTCGGGATCGCAGCTTCTGCTCTCACGCCCCTCGCGGCCGGAGGCGCTTGGCTCTATTACGCCTGTTCCTGGCCCACGTCCCAGGTGCTGGGACCGGCCCTCGTTCGTGGTCCTGCTGCCGGCGGGCGCGTGGCGCTCACCTTCGATGACGGACCGGCCGAGCCGTTCACGAACCAAATCCTCGACATCCTGCGACAGCATGGGGTCACAGCTACTTTTTTTTGCTGCGGGAAGAACGTGAAGCGCCTGCCGGATGTGGCTCGCCGCATCCAGGCCGAGGGCCACACGCTAGGTAATCACACTTACTCGCACCCAGTGCTCTACCTCAAGCGAAGCAGGGTGATCCAAACTGAAATCGACCGCACCCAGGAGGCGATCGAACGCGCCACAGGACGGGCCCCCATCGTCTTCCGGCCGCCCTACGGCGTACGCTGGTTCGGACTCTTCCCTGCCCTCGGCGAGCGCGGCCTGACTGACGTGCAATGGTCTGACACGGGCTACGACTGGATCGCTCGCAACGGTCCCGCAGACATCGCGCGCAAAGCACTCGCCAAACTTCGCGCCGGCGGCGTCATTCTGCTTCACGACGGGCGCGAGCCGCGCGCCCCGCATGAAGTGGACGCTTCAGCTACGGTAGCAGCGTTGCCGGCCATCCTTGAGGGTGTGCGCGCAGCAGGCTTCGACTTTGTCTCGGTCGAACGATTCATGCCTTGCCAGTGACCTCCACACGGTTACGGCAAGCCCTATCAAAATTCGTTTAGCAGACTGCGAAAAAGGGTCTGGAACCTGTCATTCCGAGCCCATTCGCTCCTCCACTGCGAACGGTTCCTTCGCGTTGCTCCGGACAGGCTCTGAGCGCGGCGAAGGAGCTCAGGGTAAACTTCGCGAGGAATCTCGCTCTGCAATTAAAGGAAATACGAGATTCCTCATCGTCTTCGGCTCCTCGGAATGACGGATTGGACGGGTTTTTCTGCAACCTGTTAGGCCAGAACCAGGTCAGGATGGTAAACGCTTCCGGCAACGTGGCGAGCGACGGCGATCAACTTTCGGTCACTGTTCAGGACCTTGAGCACGCTGATGGCGGGTTGATGGCCGACTTGATCGGGCCGCAGGCCGCGATCGGCGCGCAGGGCCTGAGCCAATTCGAAATCGTGGCCGTGTCTCACGCCGCTTTCCTCACGGCCGCGCACCACCAGCGCGGGGCAGTCAGGAAGCAGCGCCTCGAGCGGAATCAGCATCTTCGCGACCTCTCCCTCCTGCACGGCCCGGCTGACATCCTCGAGCGAAACCGCCCGTTCCTCGTTGAATTCGGCCACTGCCGTGCGCCGCAAGCTCGCCAAGTGGGCGGGACAACCCAGTTTGCAGCCCAAGTCGTGGGCGAGCGAGCGCACGTACGTTCCGCCTGAGCACTCCACCGCAAAGCGCGCGCTTTGAGCTTCCAATTCGAGCATCTCCAGTGCGTAAATCTCCACTTCAACCGGCTCCAACTCCACAGGCTCGTGGCGCCGCGCCAACTCGTAGGCGCGCACTCCTTTGATACGCTTGGCGGAGAACGGCGGTGGAGTTTGCTGGATGCGGCCCGTGAACTCCCGGAACGCCCGTTCGATCTCTCTGGCGTCGGGCCGGCAGTCGGCGGGCGGAGAGGTTGGCTCGCCTGTGGCATCGTAGGTGTCGGTGGAGAAACCGAAGCGAATTACGCCCTGATAAGCCTTCCGCGACTTCAGGTAGAACTGAGCGAAGCGGGTGGCCTTCCCGATCGAAACGGGTAGCACGCCCGTAGCAAACGGGTCAAGCGTGCCGAAGTGGCCGATCTGCCGGATGTGCAAGATGCGCCGCACGGCCGCCACCACGTCATGCGAGGTTACTCCGGCCGGCTTGTCAATGACGAGCACGCCGGAAACCCCGGTGGCGTGCGCGGAGGCTGCAGGAACGGATTCAACGGGCATCGTCAGGAGTCCAGTTGGAAACTGTCTACGTCGCAGCGCCGCGGCGAGACTATTCGCCGTGCTTTATCTTGTCGAGCACTTGCTCAATTCTGGCGACTTCCTCGACGCCGCGGTCGAGTACGAACACCACCTCCGGAGCACGCCGCAGGCGCAGGCGTTGCGTGACCTCGTGCCGCACATAACCCACCGCAGAGGCAAGGCCAGCCAGGCTTTGGCTGCGAGTCTCGTCATCCCCGAGCACCGAGACGAGGACACGCGCGTGAGATCGGTCGGCGCTCAGGTCCACGCGAGTCACCGTCACAAATCCGATGCGCGGATCCTTGAGTTCGCCCTCAACAATCTCTGCGACTTCGGTGCGGATTTGATCAGCCAAGCGGTCGTGGCGGTATGCGGGGGCGCTCATGACATTGAAAGATTGAGCGATTAAGGAATGAGGGATTGATGGATTGAAGGGGTGATGGAATGAGAGAATGAAGGCTTGGAAAACTGCGATCCCTCTATCCTTCCTTAATTCCTTCAATCCGTCATTCCTTCAATCCGTCAATCCCTCAATCAGTAAACCTCGATGCTGTAATCCTGCACGTCGTCGCCCAGAACGTTTTCGGACTCTGCCAGCACGCGCTGCAAAACTTGCTCAAGGATCGGACGGCTTCCGGAGATCGCGGCTACGCCCAGCGTGGCCTGCTGCCAGACGTCCTGGTGATCCAGCTCCGCCACGGCCACGTTAAAGCGGCTCCGCAGCCGGTCCCGCATTTTCCGCAATACTGCGCGTTTTTCCTTAAGGGAGTGCGCCCAGGGAAGTTGAATCTCAAGCGTCAAGACGCCGACCATAATCGCAGACTGGCGAAGGGATGAGCCGCGCGCGTCCGCGCCGCACGAACGCGTGGCGATGGGTTACGCCGGCGGCGGCTCAACGACTTTCTCGGTGACAAACGCTTCGATCACGTCGCCCACCTTAATGTCGTTGAAGTTTTCAATCGAGATGCCGCACTCCATTCCGGAACGAACTTCGGCCACGTCCTCTTTGAAACGGCGCAGGGAACGTACCCGCCCCTCGTGCACCACCACGCTGTCGCGCAGCAGGCGGATGCGCGAATCGCGCGTAAATTTCCCGTCCTGCACAGAGCAACCCGCCACCGTACCCACCTTGGAGATGCGGAAGGTATCGCGCACCTCGGCGTGCCCCACGATGGTCTCCTTGATGGTGACTGCCAGCAAACCGTGCATGGCCTTCTTGATCTCGTCGGTAACGTCGTAAATGATGGTGTGCAGCCGGATGTCCACCTTTTCCAACTGGGCCAGATCAGTAGCTTTTCTCTCCGGGCGCACGTTGAAGCCAACGATGACGGCGTTGGAGGTCAGAGCCAGCAGCACGTCCGTCTCGGTGATGGCGCCCACGCCGGCGTGCACAATCTTGATCTTCACCTTTTCGGTGCTGAGCTTCTCGAGCGTCTCCGTCAGGGCCTCCACCGAACCTTGCACGTCTCCCTTGATGATAAGGGGTAGTTCCTTAACATCTCCTGCCGCCAACTGCGCGTGCAATTGTTCGAGGGTGAGACGCGCGGTCTTGGCCAGCGCCGCCTCGCGTTGCTTTTCGAGACGATGAATCGAAATCTGCCGCGCTTTAATGGTGTCTTCAATGACGTGCAGGCGGTCTCCCACCTGGGGCACGTCTTCGAGCCCGAGGATTTCCACCGGCGTGGAAGGCGGCGCGTCCGTCACAGGCCGGCCGTGGTCATCGAGCATGGCGCGCACCTTGCCGTAAATGGCGCCCACGATAAAGGCGTCGCCTCCGCGCAGCGTTCCGTTCTGAACGAGCATGGTAGCCACCGGGCCGCGGCCCCGGTCCAGCCTGCTTTCGAGTACCGTTCCGGTGGCCAGCCGGTTCGGATTCGCCTTGAGCCCCTGCAGATCGGCTACCAGCAGAATCATTTCCAGCAGCACGTCAAGATTCTGATGCTGCTTGGCGGACACCTTGACGGTCACCGTGTTTCCGCCCCATTCCTCGGCCATCAGGTTCTGGTCAGCAAGCTGCTTCATCACGCGGTCGGGCTGCGCTTCAGGTTTATCGATCTTGTTGATGGCGACCACGATGGGAACCCCGGCCGCGCGGGCATGGTTGATGGCTTCCATCGTCTGCGGCATGACGCCGTCATCAGCCGCAACCACCAACACCACGATGTCCGTCACCCTCGCGCCCCGTGCGCGCATCAAGGTAAAAGCCTCATGGCCGGGAGTATCCAGAAACACCACTTTGCGGCCCGTCACTTCGACCTGGTAGGCGCCGATGTGCTGCGTGATTCCGCCGGCTTCGCGAGCGGTGACATTGGTCTGCCGGATGGCGTCCAGCAGCGAGGTCTTACCGTGGTCGACGTGACCCATCACGGTTACGACCGGAGCTCGCGGCTGAAGATCCTCGGGCTTGTCGGCCACCTCGAACTCGTGGCTCACCTCCTCTTCATAGGTGATCACATTAGCCTCGGCCCCGAATGCCTTGGCGATTTCTGAGGCCGTTTGGCTATCCAGCGTCTGGTTAATTGTTGCGAAGATGCCCTTATCCAGCAGCTTCTTGATTACATCCTTAGCGCGCGTCTCGAGCTTCTCAGAGAGCTCCTTGATTGTTACACCCTCGCTCAAAGTAATCTTGCGGGTAACCGTTATGGGTTCAGCCCCTGCGGCTGCGGGTGCGCCTGCGGGACGCGGCGCACCCTGCGGGGCAACACCAGGCCGCGCCACACCCGTGCGGCCAGGGTGAATGGGAGGGCGTTGTAGCGGACGAGGAGCCACACCTGCGCCTACCCCAGTAACGGAGCGCGTCGTCGTAGGATGCATCGGGCGGTGATGATCGCCTGGACGCCGCGCGGGCAACGGACGCGCTGCAGTCTTGCCAAGCCCTGGGTAGATGGGTTGACTGGAGACAGAACCCTTGGTGGCCACTGGCCGCGCAGCTCCCGCCATCGCCTTGACGGGCCCAGCAGGCGCAGCGGCAGCACTCGCAGGAGCTGACTCCCTCAACCGTGCTGCCGGGGCAACGGCTGACCCGGCACTGGCCGTCGCGACCGGGGTACCGGGCTTGGCCGCCGGCGCTACGAGGGCGCCAAGCAAGGTGGGAGCTACGGGCCGCCGAACTCCGGTGACGGGCGCTGCAGAAGGGCCGGCTGCCGGACGCGCCGGAGCAGTAGGTTTTTCCGCAATCGCTTTGGTTCCCTGCATCGCCCGGCGGGCGTCTTCCTTGATCTGCTCCAAAGTGCGAGGAGCCAGTGGCGCCTCCGGGCGCAACGATGAAGAAGGCGGGCCCGCAGCCACCGGCGAACGCACAGCGGCCGTTGACGGGCCTGCAGGCTGCGTGGCGCCTTGAACCGACGGAGCAACCTCAAGCGGGTTCCTGCCGGCAGGTACAGAAGCCACGACAGGTTTCGGCTCGGGCTGAGGCCTCGCCGCCGATGGCGGAGGAACTGGCTCTTCCGGCGCTCTAAAATGCTGGCGCACCTTTTCGGCCAAATCATCCTCGAGCGCGCTCGAATGCGACCTTTTGTCCGCAACACCAAGCTCCGCCAGATAGTCGAGGACTAAGTGGCTTTTCACCTCGAGC
>JASHYZ010000441.1 GCA_030042795.1 Terriglobia bacterium
ATGGGCCGCCTCCTAGACAATCTACATATATCGCTGGAATAGGTAGATTGTCGAGGAGAGAGGGAGGGCTACTGAAGAGACCGCGTGATAGAAATGCTGATTTATGACCTTGGGTGGACAAGGGCTAAAGCGGCACAGGTGCGAGCACAGATGGCAGCGTTCGCCCTAGGAACTCTGAACTCTCTGGTCTCGCACGCGCCGTCGGTCTCGATCGGTCTCGATGGACGCCTGGACGGCCGAGGCATCTGAAAGGCATGGACTCCACAACGTGGCTCCCCTGAGCGTGGCTCTATTGCGCCCCGGACGCACGTCGTGGAAGAGCATTATTGATGCCTCGAGCGAACTTTCACGATCCGTCCGGCTGCCGCCTCAGGTTGCTCATTCCCTTGCCTTCATAAGCTCTTCAACAAACCAAGCTGCGAGGTAGTAAGCCCAGCCTCTGGCCCTATAGATGCGCTACCAGATTTGGCATCTGATATCCGACGGGCGCACCATGGCGTCGCCGGACTTGCAATCGAAAGCCTGGGCGAAGGCCGGCAGGTTTGAAGGCGGCCCGATAGCGCGAAACCGGGCCAGAGGGTGTGGGTCGGTGGTGGCTTGCAGGCGCTCCGCCTGGGGCCGGGCGTTCTCGCTCCACGCCTGCGCGTAGGCCAGGAAGAAGCGCTGCTCCGGAGTGAAGCCGTCGATGAGGGGCCGCGGTTTCCCTTCAAGCGATCTTTCGAGTGCGCGGTACGCAATGCTGAGCCCGCCCAGGTCGGCGATACTTTCGCCGAGTACCAGTTTCCCATTCTCGTGCAGATCGCCGGCTACCACGTAATTGTCGAATTGCTTTTCCACGCACTGCGCTCGTTGGTTGAAATTCTTTTCATCCTCAGCCGTCCACCAGTCGCGCAGGTTGCCCTGAGCGTCAAATTGCCGGCCCTCGTCGTCAAAGCCGTGGGTCATTTCGTGACCGATGATCGCTCCCATGGCGCCGTAGTTGGAGGCATCATCAGCTTTCGGATCAAAGAACGGCGGCTGTAAAATGCCCGCCGGAAACACAATCTCATTCAGCAGCGGCTCGTAATACGCGTTCACGGTGGGCGGCGTCATCTCCCACTCACCGCGGTCGACAGGCTTACCGATTTTGTTCAGGTCGCGCTTGAACTCGAATTGGGCGCCCCGGATGACATTGAGCACGTAAGGACCGCGATCTACCTTGTAGGCTGAATAATCGCGCCACTTATCGGGATAACCGATCTTCTTGTTGAAAGCCGCCAGCTTGACGAGCGCTTGCTTACGGGTTGCCTCGCCCATCCAAGGCAGGGTCTCAAGGTCGTCATGAAGTACAGAGATGAGCTGGTTCACCATCTCCAACGCCCGCGCTTTGGCCTCGGGCGGAAAATACTGCTGAACGTAAACCCGGCCCAGCGCCTCGCCCAGGTTGCTGTCTGTGGCTCGCACGCAACGCTTCCAGCGCGGCAGTAATTCCTTGGTTCCTTGAAGCACCCGGCCGTTGAAGTTGAAATTCTCGTTGACAAATGGATCAGAAAGAGCAGGCGCTTCGGCATCCACAAGGTGCCAGCGAAGATACGTCTTCCAATCGGCCAGCGGTGCGACCTTGAGCTGCGCATTTACGGCCTCGAAGAACTTCGGCGCGGTGACGTCAACGGCGGCGATAGCGGGATGGCCGATCTCCTCAAAGTAACGGGTCCAGGAGAAGGCCGGGGTAAGCGCGCTAAGTTCCTGCACGTTCATCTTGTGATAGGTCTTCTGCGGATCGCGCCGCTCCACGTTGGTGAGCGACGCCTCGGCCAGCTTGGTTTCAAGCGTCATCACGGTTTTGGCCTCGGCGGCCGATTTCGATGAGTCATCGCCCAGAAGCTCGAACATCTTGGCAACGTGTTCCTCGTACTGCTGGCGAATTTGTTTGGACTTGTCGTCTGTCCTCGTGTAGTAGTCGCGATCGGGGAGGCCCAGGCCACCCTGGTCCGCGCTGCCAATCACCTGCGAGCTGTTTTTGGCGTCCTGTGTTGACCCGAAGTCGAATAAGGCCTCCACCCCCATGCTTTGCAACCGGGCCACCTCGGACTGAAGGTCCGCGACGTTCGCCACGGCGGCGATCCGCTTAAGCTCTGGATCGAGTGGCTTAACGCCCTCGACATTTACCTGCTCCTCGTTCATGCAGCTCGAGTAGAAGTCGCCGATCTTCTGCTCATTCGAGCCCGGTGCCGCCTGATGATCTGCAGCCGCCTTCTCAAGAATCTGGTGCAAGTGATCGCGGTTGCGTTCTACCAGCTCATAGGCCGGGCTCCAATTAGGATAGGCCGGCGGGATGGGATTCTTCTTTCGCCATTCGCCGGTGGCGTAACCGTAGAAGTCCTGGCACGGCTTGCAGGTTTTGTCCATGGAGCTAAGCGTGACGCCGTGCGACGCAGCAGCCGTCACGTTAGCGCTAGGGCTAGCGGGTTCGGCCTGTCCTGCCCGCAGATTAACTGTGAAAACTGGCAAAGTGAAGGTGGCAGCCGCCAAGGTTAATGTCGTAATCGTGCGCATAGTCGTACACCCCTAAACTAGGATAGATTCCGCTAAACCTTTGGGGGCGCCGTCCGGCCCGGCCCGGTTGAGAACAGCCTCGGGTTTGCGAAGGCTTCCATTGTACAGCGATGTGTGATCGGTAGGGATTCGCTATCAGGTTATTCCAATCGGAGTTACTGCCATTGGCCATTGATGGCGATCGTCGGGGTTTGAGGTCATCAATTATCCAAACCTGCCCAGCAGTGCCGGTTGACAGGAAATCTCGAAACATGATTTACTACTTCTAAAGAATTCCGGTGAGCCTATGAATGCTTGTCTGACCCCTTTGACAAATTCCAGAGTTTGCGATGGAGGTGGTAGCATCGTGTTGGGCGATGGGTCGATCGCGAATCAGATGGACGGTCGAAGCCTAAGACTCCTTTAGAATCAGTGGGGGCTACCGAACAAACCCATCATATCTATGATTATAAATGGCTTATCCTGATAAAGCCATCATGATATTCATAATTAAGAGCTTAGCTGCAAGATGCGCTAGCCGTTCTCACATGAGCCCTAAGGCTCGTTGAAGTTCAACCGCACATGGATCTGAACGCCAAAATCGCCCACCCTTACGCGCCGGTGACCTTCTTTGAGGTGGTGCCGCCCGAAGAAGATAAGCCTGCGGCGGTCGAAGAGGCAGTTCAGGTGGTCCGTCGCGTTGTGGGCTCGGTGGACGCTATCAACCTTCCGGAGATCCACAACGAGGCCAGGCTGGGAGAACGCACGGCCAACTTCGTGCCTCGGATGGACCCGCGACGCCTGGCTGTGTGCCTGCGCAACGAACTTGGCGTGGAAGTGGTGACGAACCACTGCGTAGTGTACGAGCCTGACCCGTTGCCTTGGTTACGCGAGACGCGCGAGGCGTTTGGCGTCGAGCATTACGTGCTCGTCGGCGGTGAGAGCAGCACGATTCAGTACCCCGGCCCGAGCGTGATGGAAGCTACAGAGAGGCTGCGGGCCGCGGGTCACGAAGGAGCTCTCGGCGGCATCAGCATTCCCAGCCGCGTTGGTGAGGCCGAGCGTGTGCGGCGCAAGCACGCCGCGGGGCTCACCTTCTTCACCACCCAGGTGCTGTTCGACCCGAATGACATTGTCTGGCTCGTGCAGCGGCTCAACGGCCTTGAGGCTCGCTTGTTCCTCAGCTTTGCGCCGGTGAGCCATCCGCGCGACCTGCAATTTTTGCGCTGGCTCGGGGCCGACATTCCTCCCGATTTGGATCGTTTTCTGCGCCTGGACGAAACTTCTGCCGCCGATCTCAGCCATCCTGAGCGGCG
>JASHYZ010000442.1 GCA_030042795.1 Terriglobia bacterium
ACATTTGAGATTGAAATGAACAGCGCCACGGATAATCCGCTGGTATTCGGCGAGGGCAATGTGCTCTCCGGCGGCAATTTTCATGGACAGCCGGTGGCCACCGCGCTCGATTTGATGGCAATTTCACTCACACAGCTTGGTGGCGTCTCCGAACGGCGCATCGACCGGATGGTGAATCCGCTGACCTCAGACCTGCCTCCGTTTCTCGCGCGTTCACCCGGCATCGAGAGCGGACTGATGCTGGCTCAGGTGACGGCGGCGGCGCTGGCCTCGGAGAACAAACCACTGGCGCACCCGGCATCAGTGGACTCCATTCCGACATCGGGCAATAAAGAAGATTACGTCAGCATGGGTATGACGGCCGCGCTTAAGCTCAAGCAGGTTGTGGCCAACGTGGCGTCCATCCTGGCTATCGAGCTACTCACCGCGACGCATGCCCTTGACCGGCTGGCCCCTCTGGAGACGGGTCGCTTGGCGGCCAAAGCTAAGCGTCTAGTACGCAAGGTTGTGCCGTCGCTCAGCGCAGATCGCGCTCAGGCGCCTGATATCGCCCGGGTGACCGAACAGGTGCGGGGGGGTGAGTACGCGCAGGTGTTGCGGGATGACTAGCCAAGTCTAACCGGCGGCCACTCTGCTATGCTTATGGTATGAAAGAGCACAAGAAGCGTATGGATTCCGAGCAGGGGTTGGCGACCGAGATTGAGTTTCCCCTCGAAACTATCGCGAATGGCATACTTAACCGCATGCGCGATGTACCGGATGACGTTATGCGGGCGTTGCCGAAGGATGGGGCGAGCCAGCATGATCATTATATTTATGGCTGGCCTAGAAAACGGGCATAACGTCCTTTTCGCTGATACCTTCTACTGGATCGCGTTGTTCGACCGCTACGACAGCGCACATGAACGCGCTCTGACGCTGCGGCTGAGCGAAAGTCCTCGCAAATCGTCACTATCGACGAAGTCTTGGCTGAGTGCCTGAACTTTTTCTCAGCAAGGCCCGAAGTCCTTCGAAGTGCGGTGGCTGAAAAGGCGCGTGATCTTTTGTCAGATCCGGCCATTTATGTGATTCCACAAAGTCGCGATTCCTTTCGGGCTGGCCTTGATCTCTACATCCGCCGCCCCGACAAGGGCTACAGTTTGACTGATTGCATTTCCATGGAGACCATGCGTCGAGAAGGGCTGGCCGAGGCGCTTACGGACGACCATCATTTTGAGCAGGAAGGCTTCCGCACACTCTTCTGGGAGCCTTGGTAGACCGGATCTTCAGTCGACAGCTCTCAATCGAGTGTCAACGGTTTTTACTATGCCAATCGACGATTAGGATTGTGCCATCGCTCTCTGCCACCATCATCGCGCACAACGAAGCTCGCAACCTCTCGCGTGTCATCCGGTCCCTTGCCTGCGCGGACGAACTGATCGTAATTGACAGCGAGTCAACCGACGATACCGCAACCGTCGCACGGTCGCTTGGCGCCACGGTGATCACGCATCCCTTTGAGGGATTTGCAGCGCAGAAAAACTTTGCCACTTCCCAGGCCCGGCATGACTGGATTCTGAGTCTCGACGCTGACGAGGAGCTCAACCAGGCGGCGCGGCAAGCGGTCGAGCAATGGAAGGCATCAACACCAGCCGCAAGTGGATACCGCTTTGCCCGCCGAGCGCGCTATCTGGGCCGCTGGATCAGGCATTCCGGCTGGTATCCGGATTACAAGCTGCGACTCTTCGACCGCCGCCGCGGGCAGTGGCAAGGCGCGTACGTACACGAGTCGGTGGTGGTGGAAGGCCGGGTTGAAACATTACCGGGTGAGATTCTGCACTACACTTGCGAGTCTCTCCAGGAGCACCGCGAGCGCATCGAGTTTTACACGGACTTGGCGGCCCGTGAAATGTTCGACCATGGCAAACGCGTCTCCGCGTCTGGGCGCTGGCTTGCCCCTCCCTGGATCTTCCTGGAGACCTACCTTCTTCGAGGCGGCATCCTGGATGGACGCGAGGGTTTCCTGATCTCTCGCATGGCCGCTCGGTACGTGAGTAGAAAGTTTGAGAAGCTCCAACGGCTGCGATACGCGCAGCGCGGCTCGGCATAGCGTATGGAGAGTAAGGGACTAAACTGGGCTTCACTTCGCGGCTCGGGCCGTAACCCAACTGAAGTCCTCCGTGCCCTCTGTGGTGCGCTTTTCATTGCGTGCCGAGAGTAGTCAATTTTCTAACAGTTCGTTGAAAAACTAGTCCAAACTGTCATTCCGAGGAGCTTAAGGCGACGAGGAATCTCGTATTTCCTTTAGTTTCAAAGCGAGATTCCTCGCTGCGCTCGGAATGACACGGTTCCGCAAGGTTTCAACGAACTGCTAAGCCGAAGCCGTCTTGCAAATTCTTCGCGGTGAAAGAAGAACCCATCAACGAGATGAAAGCCACCCTTTAGATTGCGCTGCGCCCCTTCAACTAACCAATCGATCACAACTGATAGTACCCTCGATACCAGTCCACGAATTTACTGATGCCTTCTTCGATGGAGATATGCGGTTGGTATCCTGTGTCATTCACAAGTTCGCTGAGATCAGCGTAGGTTGCCGGCACGTCGCCCGGCTGCATGGGCAGCAAGTTCTTCCTGGCAGGCTTGCCGAGTTTGCGTTCAAGGGCCTCGACGAAAGTCATAAGCTGAACAGGCCTGTGGCTCGCGATGTTGTAAATGCGATAGGGCGCGGTGCTTGTATCGGGACGGTCATCGTTCCACTGTGGGTCCGGTTGTGGATGCCGGTCAAGCAGCAGCAAGACGGCGTTCACACAGTCATCGATGTAAGTAAAGTCGCGCTGCATCCTGCCTTGGTTGAAAAGCTCAATCGGCTGGTCTTCCAGAATGGCCTTGGTGAAGATAAACAGCGCCATGTCGGGACGGCCCCAGGGGCCATACACCGTGAAGAAGCGAAGTGCGGTACAAGGCAACCCATAAAGGTGGGCGTAGGAATGCGCCATCAGTTCGTTGGCTTTCTTCGTGGCCGCGTAAAGACTCAGCGGATGGTCCACGTTGCTGCGCGCGGAAAATGGCATGTGAGTATTTCCACCGTAAACCGAACTGGACGAGGCATACGCCAGGTGGCGAACGTCGTGATGCCGGCACGCCTCCAGTACGTTCAAGAAGCCTGTGAGATTGGCGTCGGCGTAAGCATGGGGATGGGTCAAGGAATAGCGAACACCCGCCTGTGCCGCCAAGTGAACCACCAATTCGAACTTCTCGGCCGTAAACAGCGACGTGAGACCGGCGCGGTCGGCGAGCTCCATCTGAACGAAGCGAAAGGAGCTTCCGGAGTTTGGGGCGGCAGTCAGCAACGCCAGCCGTGATCGCTTCAAATTAACGTCGTAGTATTCGTTGAGGCTGTCCAAGCCGACTACTTCGTCGCCGCGCGCCAGAAGCCGGTGCGAAACGTGAAACCCGATGAAGCCCGCACAGCCCGTCACCAGTATCTTGGCCATGGTGATACTGTAACATCGGCTCCTGCCTTTACGAGCGGCTAAGACCCAGTTAGGCTAGAATTCATAGGGAGTTGCTCAGTCGGGCGTCAGTTAAGTCGGTCAGTCGTGCGTCGATCAGTCCAGTAGTCTAAGCACACCGGCTCAAGGACCCCGGATTGACAGACTCACGCCAGTCCAGCGTAATTCAGTCGATCCGTGACTGGACTTACGACCGAGAGACTCACAACCGACAGACTGCCGGACTCGCAGACTGACAGACTCTTTCAACATGGCCCGCAACACTCTAATCCAAGATCTGGCTCGCGTCACCGCTCCCGACCGCGTTCTCTCCACCCCGGAAGACCTGATGCTGTACGAGTATGACGGGCTCTCTTCCCGCAAGCCGCCTCAGGCGGTGGTCTTTCCCGAGAGCACGCAAGAGGTAGCCGGCGTCGTCAAGCTTGCAGCAGGCTTGCGTCTACCAGTCATAGCGCGAGGGGCAGGGACTGGGCTCAGCGGCGGGGCCGTGATCACTGAGGGCGGCATCGTCGTCTCGCTCGCCCGCATGAAGAAGATCCTCGAAATTGACATCGAGAACCAACGCGCACGGGTGCAGCCGGGAGTGGTGAATTTTGATCTCACACTAGCCGTGGCGGATGAGGGCTACTGCTACGTGCCTGACCCCTCCAGCCAGAAAGCTTGCACTCTCGGCGGCAACGTGGCAGAGAACTCGGGCGGGCCGCACACACTGTGTTCGGGCGTCACCACCAACCATGTGTTGGGCCTTGAGGTGGTCCTCGCGGATGGCAGCGTGATCCACACCGGCGGCAAGTCCTGGGACCGGCCGGGTTACGACGTGACGGGCCTCGTGGTGGGCTCTGAGGGCACTTTCGGGATCGTCACCGAAATCATCGTGCGGCTTACTCGCCGGCCCGAAGCCATCAAGACCCTGCTGGCGATCTATGATCGCGTCGCCGATGCTACCGCGACTGTGGCGGCTGTGACAGCGCGCGGCATAACTCCGGCGGCACTCGAGATGATGGACGGCTTCACCCTGCGAGCCATCGAGGCAGCCACCCACGCGGGCTATCCGCTGGATTCGGCCGCGGTGCTGCTGCTTGAAGTAGAGGGTTTGAAGGAGGAAGTGGAGGAGCAGGCCCTCGCTCTTGAAGCCGTAGCCAACCAGAACCACGCGCGGGAGGTGCGGACAGCGCGCACGGCGGAAGAGCGTGACCTTTTGTGGCGCGGCCGCAAAAACGCCTTCGGAGCCATGGGCCGCCTGGCGCCGAACTTCTACGTGCAGGACGGCGTGATTCCCCGCACGCGTTTGGTGGAAATGCTCGATTATATCGGTGAGGTGGAGCGGCGCTTCGGCCAACGGGTGGGTAACATCTTCCACGCCGGTGACGGCAACCTTCACCCCTTGATCCTCTTCGACGCCCGCGACCAGGATCAGAGCCGCCGCGTGGTACAGGCTGCGGAGGCCATTATCACCAAATGCGTGGAGCTTGGCGGGTCGATTACGGGCGAACATGGCGTGGGCATCGAAAAGAACGAGCTGATGCCCCTCACTTTCTCAGAGGCAGACCTTGGCATGATGAAGCGGGTCAAGGACGTGTTCAACCCGAGGGCGCTTCTAAATCCGGGCAAGCTGCTGCCGTCCGGGAAAATGTGCGGGGAACTGAGGATTCAGGTGAACTGAGCCGTGGAAAACGGGGTCAAAACGCGGAACGAAGCCACTATGTGCCTTAGAATCAGTAAACGGTCTTCGGCTAGTGGTTGCCGGCTTGTTGGCTTTGTGGCCTTTGCGCCTTTGCTGAAACAGGATTCGAGGTGTGAATGATGAGATCCCATTTCTAAGCGGCCCAACCTCTTATGATCGGTGCCATCGCTGAAATCCCGACCGATTTTGAGTCCATTCTCGGCGAGTCGCGCGTATCGGGCGAA
>JASHYZ010000443.1 GCA_030042795.1 Terriglobia bacterium
GCGCTGGCGCCGAGACGGTAGCGAAAGCAGCGTTGAGATGGTCCGCGTGGTAGCTTTCGGCCCTAGCCGGCGGCGCTGGCGCCGACGCCGGCGATGGCAAATGATGCTCATCGGCTTGGGTCACGGTTGCCACCGCATGCGCCGTATCCGTCGGCCCGGTTGCCGACTCGCGCTGTATCTCTTTATATAACAATGACTTGCCGACATTGCCGTAGTTGGTTACGCGCCCCTCGGCAACATTCTTCAAGTGCTGGTAGACACCCGGCTCAAAGCGCGTCGCATGCGGATCGCCGCCTGACTCATTCGCTGTCAACGCCGCCAGAAATTCCGGGAGAACCTTACTATCTATAACAATATCAGTAAGATAGCTCTTAAAATCACCGACGAGCCGATGCATCAGCCGGACTTCCCAAGCCACCCTACTTCCGCTCGACCCAGTCTCAGCGTCCTTTCGCGCAGCTTGCCCACCCCCTGCATCCCTCAAATCGCCGGTTGCTGCGGACCCCGAAGTTTCGACCGCCGGCCCCTGCGTTGTCGTTATCTGGACTCCTGTCATAACTAGACAGTAACACCACTAATTGGGACAGTGGGGACACGCGGGAACATCGGGAACAATTCTTTTGCCTCATAGAATCAGTTATATAGACTGTTGAAATTCTTGGATTCTGATCTGGATGCTCCACAGTGTACATAGTTGATACACTTTTGGAACGGTTTGCGCCCCGCTATGCTCTTAAGAGACCAGGGAAAGTGCGAAGCTGTCGAGCGACTGCTGATTTCAGGGGTGCGGCGCTGGAGTCTACCCAGTTTGGTCAGCGGGCTACCTAAAGCGCGCAGCAGTCCAGTCTGTTCCCAATATCGCTCGCACCGCAAGGATACGGAGAATAGGTCGATTCAAGCCGTCCTCTCGCCTTCCTCCGCCCGTTCCAAAGTTGAAATCGACTCACAGCCACGAAACTAAGCTGCTAAGGGGTAGATCGCGGTCCTATGTAGCCTAGTGATGGAGGATCGACACTCACATAGGCCCCTGTTTAAGCAAAAGTCTGTGATAAGGTAATCTAGGCTTGGACCCCCTTAGGATTAGGGAAGTGCCGAACTGGGTTCGCCCAAACTGAGCTATACTTTGTCGCGCGGTTACTGAGAAGGCTAATCCGAGCGGTGTTCGTTATGAACACTTCTAACCTAAGTCGATTATGCCTTGCGGTCTGCGGCGTAATCCCGGCGCGCCTGGAGTCCCGGCGACTGCCTCGTAAGCCGTTACGTCTCATTTGCGGCCGCCCGATGATCGCGTGGGTGTATGAGAGGGCAGCGCTCAGTGCGGCTTTCGATAGCTTGTTGGTCGCAACGGACTCGCAAGAGATCCTGGGCTACTGCAACAGAACTGGAATCCCGGCGCGACTCACCTCACGTGATCACGCTTCAGGCACGGATCGGCTGATCGAGGTACTCGACCAAGATTACTCGTCAGGCCGGCTCCCGGATCTATACGTGAACATCCAGGGAGACGAACCGATGGTCACCGCAGACCATATTCGTCTGCTGCTCAGCCCTTTCCTCAAAGAGAGGAATCAAGGCGAAACAGCCCGAGATGCGCGCGGCGAGATGGACAGGTTGGAGGCAATCTCGTCGACTGCCGTTCAGGTCTCCACGCTCAAGGTGGCGATTAGCAGTCAAGAGGCCCAAGATCCCAATGCCGTCAAGGTGGTCACCGATCACCACGGATGCGCGCTCTATTTCTCGCGCGCAGCGATTCCGTTCAGTCGCAACAACGCAGTGAACCCCTGCTACTACAAGCATCTTGGTCTCTATGCGTACACGGTCGAGGCCCTGCAAAGGTTTCGTACTCTTCAGCCTTCGGCACTCGAACAGACCGAATGCCTCGAGCAATTGCGATTCCTGGAAAATGGCATTCCGGTCCGCGTGCTTGAGACTCTCGATGACACCATCGGCGTGGATACCGAGCAGGACTTGGAGCGAGTGCAGGAATATTTTGCTAAACTCGGATCGGCGCCCGCGTTGTAACGTGCGGCGCTCGTAACCCGGTCTCTGGGGACGCGGCCGCGGCTCCGCAGCCATTACAGCGGTTACGCATCCAACTGATTTAGCTTGGAGGAACGGTGGAGAGCGAACTCAAAGGCAAAGTCGCTGCGGTTACGGGAGGCACGCGCGGCATCGGCTACGATGTTGCTGCCGCTCTCTTGAGTGAGGGGGCAAGCGTCTTCATCTGCGGACGAAGCGAATCCGTTCTTCGGGATGCGCTAACTTCACTGGAAGCGTCTGGACCCGGGCGCATCGGCGGCGTAATAGCCGACGTGCGGTCTTATGAGGACTGCCGCCGCTTCATCCAGGGGGCTGGCGAGCGTTTTGGCGGGCTGGATCTGCTGGTCAACAACGCCGGAATCGGCATCATGAAGCCTGTCGATCAACTCACTCCAGAAGAATGGGACGCCACCATTCAGACCAACCTGTCAGGGACGTTCTACTGCTGCCGGGAGGCGATTCCGTTGCTGCGGCGCCGCGGAGGGGGTTACATTTTCAACATCTCGAGCTTGGCGGGCGTCAACCCGTTTCCGGGCGGCGCAGCGTACAACGCCTCAAAGTTTGGGTTGAATGGTTTCAGTGAAGCCATGATGCAGGACATCCGCTACGATGGCATCCGCGTGAGCTACATCATGCCGGGTAGCGTGGATACTGATTTTGCCGCTGCGCCCGGCAGCAAGCCGCGCGAAGGTTGGAAGCTTGCCGGCGAAGACGTGGCCAAGGCTGTGCTTGACCTCTACCGCTTTCCGTCGCGGGCTCTGGCCAGCCGTATTGAAATGCGCCCTTCGCAGCCACCGCGCAAGAAATGAAAATGAGTCACGGGAGGGATGTTTCGGGTGAAGAAAATCGAGCGGGCGTTGATCAGCGTGAGTGACAAAGGAGGTGTGGAAGACTTTGCCGCCGGGCTCGCAGCCCTCGGCATTCAAATCCTCTCAACGGGAGGAACTGCTAAGCTGCTGCGGGCCCATGGCCTCGCCGTACGCGACGTTTCTGAGGTGACGGGTTTCCCCGAAATGCTGGACGGCCGCGTGAAGACGCTTCATCCGCGAGTTCATGGGGGCCTGCTCGGAGTTCGGTCGAACCCCGAGCACGCGCGCCAGATGCGCGAACACAGCATTGAACCTATCGACTTGGTGGCCGTCAACCTTTATCCCTTCGAGCAGACTGCGGCCAAGCCGGGCGTGCGCTTCGAGGAGGTGATCGAGAACATCGACATCGGCGGACCCTCCATGATCCGTTCGGCCGCCAAAAACTTTGTGGACGTCACTGTCGTA
>JASHYZ010000444.1 GCA_030042795.1 Terriglobia bacterium
CTTCGATCTGGCGCCCGGGCAGTACACCCTGGAAGCGGCGGTTCTTGACGGCGAAAACAAGGTTAGCGCCCAAAAAAGCAGCGTCACAATGCCTCCGCCCTCCGCAGCACTTGGCCTCAGCAGCGTCGCGGTCGTACGCAATGTGAAACAGAAAGATGCGTCAACTCAGCCAGACGATCCCTGGTTGGCGGGGACGCAAGTAGTTTCGCCCACCCTTGACCCGGTCATCAGCAAGGCGGAGGCACAGTCCGTGTCCTTTTACATGGTCATTTATCCCGACAAGAGCGTCGCAGCCGCGCCCCAGCTCGTGATGGAATTCAGCCGTAACGGGAAGGTACTGGGAGCTGGTTCGCCGCCGCTTAACCCTCCCGATCAGGATGGCCGCATCCCTTACCTCGCGGTGGTTCCTCTTGCGTCATTTCAGCCAGGAGATTTCACGGTGCGCGCCATCGCCAAACAAGGTTCGGAAACGGCTGAGCAAACGGTTTCCTTCATCTTGAAGTGAATGACAGGATGATTGCACGTACGTCACACCGCGGAGGCCCGCACTTACACTTGCCCGGCAGTTCGGCAACCAACTGCCTCAGTGCGGTCGCTGAGCAGCGCGGCTTCATTCTTGTCGGACCCGGAAGCCGCGCACGCGACGGGCGCGGCCAGCAGAAGGCCCACGGTCAGCATGCTTGCCCCAAACCTATCTGTCTTCATGGAATTCATTCCTGCGAGTGGCGAGGTTGCAGCGGCAATAGGCACCTTCGGTGAAGTGACGCAGATAACTCGCACCGCAATAAACGATAGACAACGGTATTGTTCGAATACAGAGCCCATTCTAGACTGTCAGTCAGGTGGTTGCATCAACAAGCGACCCAAACGCTACCCGCACCAGGTTAGCCTGGTGAGCGGCGGATTCGGAGAGGAAATCTATGTCGACCATCGTTGTTACCGGTACCAGCTCAGGAATCGGATTAGCCACAGCCGTCTCTTTGGGCAGGGCCGGGCATACGGTTTACGCCACCATGCGGAACCTTGACCGCTCCGCCCCGCTGCGGGAAGCGGTTGCAAAGGAAAACCTGCCGGTCTCTATTCTCGCTATGGATGTCGATTCAGACGAGTCTGTGGCCAAGACGGCGGCCGCCGTGCGATCGCAGGCTGGATTCGTCGAGGCGCTGGTGAACAACGCCGGCATCGAGCAAGGAGGCTCGGTCGAGGAATTGCCCCTCGCGCGCTTCCGCGCAGTCATGGAGACCAACTACTTCGGCGCGTTGCGCTGCATCCAGGCCCTCCTGCCGGACATGCGCGAGCGGCGCCAGGGCTGCATCTTGAATGTGAGCTCAGTAGCGGGCCGCATTTCGAGTTCGCCTCTCGGTCCCTATGCGGCTTCGAAGTTCGCTCTGGAAGCGATCAGTGAAGCCCTGGCTCAGGAAGTTAAGCCCTTCAACATTCGTGTCGCCATCATCGAGCCGGGCATCATCGATACGCCGATGGCCCGGCGCGCGGAAGCCGCGCCAGGGGAATCCCGTTACCCGCACAGCCTCCGGTTTTCCCGAATGTTCGAGGCCTCTCTCACCCGGCCCGTGCCGCCGTCGGTGGTGGCCGAGAAGATCCGCGAGGTGATCGAAAGCGGCACCTGGCAGCTTCGTCATCCCGTCGGACCTGACGCCGAGGGATTCCTCGGCTGGCGCAAGTCCATGAGCGATGAGGAGTGGGTTAACTGGGGCGCCCTTGATGACGAGGCTTGGTACGACCGCATCCAGAAGGATTTCGGTTTGAGCGCACGCCGGGGAAAGTGAGACCGACGTAGCGTTCCTACGTGATGGGCTCTCAGAGTCTGTGTGAAAACTCGTGGGTTCCCGCACCGATGCTGTCGGCCTGCGGCTTTGATTTGCGCGGCCAAACTGCCGAAAATACTGCCGGTCCCGCCATCGATTGGTAGAAGAGGCTTACGTTCGAGACGCCGCAGGGCCGCCAGCCGCCTCTGACGAGTGCCGGCATCAGTCGTAATCTTCGCCCCGAAGCGCAGCTCGGCGAGGGTTACGGGAGAAATAAAGATGGATTCGCCCCGGGTCAGGGCCTGCACATCGGCAGGTCGAGTACTCCCCGCTCCACGTCGATCCACACGCAGGTATCCATCAAGAAGTCCATGGATCGCGAGTGCCCTTATCGAGACGGCCTCGCTTCCACCGGCCCTTTTGGTTGTCCGCCTCCCAGGTAACGCCGGCGCTGTCGGGGAGAGTTCGATAGAGGTCAGCCATCGCCTCTAGTGCTGTTTGCCGCGCAGCACCTGGGAGAAGCCGAGCCACCTCCTGGCCGTTCCTTTCGATAACGACCTCCTCACCCTCGACTCCCAATCGATCTAATACCCGGCTCAGGTTGCGCGCCAGTTCGGTTGCCGTAACAGTCTTCAAGTATCAACCTCCGATGCAGAATATGATTCAATCAGATTTACCACATCTTCAGCGGCCCAAGCTCAAATCTCTGTCCTGCGTAGTCTGCACAAGCTCCTCCATCCCAGACCCAGATGTGATGATTCGAATGTGCGCCGAGGGAGTGGCAGATGCTCCAGCAAACCGGCCGAGGACGAGGAGGGGATCGTGTTCCCTGAGAGACCGGCAACCGATAGCCACCAACCGACCGCCGGGTTCAACTCCACAGCCTGTCCCAGGAGCGCTCGTGGTCCCACTCGGTGGTGGGTTCGAAATAGCCGGTAC
>JASHYZ010000445.1 GCA_030042795.1 Terriglobia bacterium
GCTGTTCAGCATCGTGGGTATTGCGGGCAGCTACGGCGTGGCTTGGTTCGGCATCCGGGTGAATACCTTCGCTAATTCGCGGACGGCGTTCGCCAGCCTTCGCAACCGCCCCTACGCTGTTTACCAGATTCCGCTGCGGGCCGGAATGAGCGTAGGCATGATGCTGATTTCGGTCGAGCTGCTGATGATGCTAATCATCCTGCTCTTCATCCCGGGCGCGTACGCGGGGCCGTGCTTCATCGGCTTCGCCATCGGGGAGTCGCTCGGCGCGGCCGCGCTGCGGATTGCGGGCGGCATTTTCACCAAGATCGCCGACATCGGCGCTGACCTGATGAAGATCGTCTTCAAGATCAAGGAAGACGACGCGCGCAACCCGGGCGTGATCGCCGACTGCACGGGCGACAACGCCGGCGATTCGGTGGGGCCGACGGCAGACGGGTTTGAAACCTACGGCGTGACGGGCGTGGCCCTGATCACCTTCATTCTGCTCGGCGTGAAAGCCCCCGCTATCCAGGTGCAATTGCTGGTGTGGATCTTTGTGATCCGCGTCATCATGCTGGTGGCGGCGGCGCTGGCGTACTTCGTCAACAACATCATCGCCAGGGGACGCTACGGCGAAGCGCAGAAGATGAACTTCGAGTCCCCGCTGACGTCGCTCGTGTGGATTACGTCGTTTGCGTCCATCGGGCTCACCTACCTCATCTCCTACTACACCATCTCCACCCTGGGCGGCGACGGGTCGCTGTGGTGGAAGCTCTCCACCATCGTCTCCTGCGGGACCCTGGCCGGCGCCATCATCCCGGAGTTGGTGAAGGTGTTTACCTCCACCGAATCGCGGCACGTGAAAGAGGTGGTGCGGTCGGCGGAAGAGGGCGGAGCGTCGCTCGACATCCTTTCCGGGTTCGTCTCAGGGAACTACTCCGGGTACTACCTGGGACTCACGATGGTATTTCTGATGGCGATCGGTTCCTGGGTGAGCCTGTACGGGGGTCTCGGTAACATTATGCTGGCTGCGCCGGTATTCGCCTTCGGCCTCGTCGCCTTCGGATTTCTCGGCATGGGGCCAGTGACGATCGCCGTGGATTCCTACGGCCCTGTCACCGATAACGCCCAGTCCATTTACGAGCTGTCGCTGATCGAGCAAGTGCCGAACGTCGCGCAGGAGCTCAAGAGGGATTTCAACGTTGAGGACGTGAACTTCGAGCACGCCAAGGAGATGCTGGAAGCCAACGACGGCGCCGGAAACACCTTCAAGGCCACGGCCAAGCCGGTGCTGATCGGCACGGCGGTGGTCGGCGCCACCACCATGATCTTTTCGATCATCATGGCTCTCACCGAGGGCCTCAGCCAGAACGTGGACAAGCTCTCGCTACTGCACGCGCCCTTCGTACTCGGCCTCGTTACCGGCGGCGCCATCATTTACTGGTTTACGGGAGCCTCCGCGCAGGCCGTCACCACCGGGGCGTATCGAGCGGTGGAGTTCATCAAGGCCCACATTAACCTGGAGGGGGGCGAAAAAGCCTCCGTGAGCGACAGCAAGAAGGTGGTGCAGATCTGCACCCAGTACGCGCAGAAGGGCATGCTGAACATCTTCATCGCCGTGTTTTTCGTAACCCTTGCTTTTGCCTTCCTCGAGCCCTTTTTCTTTATCGGCTACCTGATCTCAATTGCCACCTTCGGGCTCTATCAGGCCATCTTTATGGCCAACGCCGGCGGAGCATGGGACAACGCTAAGAAAATTGTTGAGGTGGAGCTGAAGCAGAAAGGCACGCCGCTTCACGATGCCACCGTGGTGGGCGACACGGTGGGAGATCCGTTCAAAGACACGTCTTCCGTTGCCCTAAACCCTATCATTAAATTTACCACCCTCTTCGGCCTGCTGGCTGTCGAGCTGGCAGTGAAACTAACGGCCACCAGCGGCGGCGCTCTTACACACGCCTTGTCAGCTCTGTTCTTCGTTTTGTCGTTCGTGTTTGTCTACCGCTCGTTCTACGGAATGCGCATCGGTTCGCAGGTGTGAGGGTGTGGTAGTGGGTTAGACCGTTATACGCGTCGAAACGTGAATTTTGTTCTCGTTTGCATTCCGCGGTTGTAGGGCCGACCCTTGGCCCGGGGCAGGCCCCGGCCCTACATCGGATACCAAGGGCGGAGCCCCATAAGCGTTAACCTGACGGGGAGTGCCGCGCATGTCTCTCTGGTTACCCGGAGGGCAACACCGTGAATAGCCGTAGGTGAAGCGCGCGGAACCTACGGAACGGAATGGAAACAGTTTGTCGCGGCCCTGGAGGGGCCGGACAATCGCGGGGTTTCGGCAGCACGGACAACCCCTCCGGGGTTGGTGGCTGTGTTTGTGGGTTGTTTCCGTAGGTTGCACCTACGGCTAGTCACGGTCGGCCCCTCACGGGGCCGGGATCGGTGCTAATCGTCGTGATCGTAATGAGAATGAGATGGTTGGTCTAGACTGGGAGATTAAGTTAACGCTTATGGGGCGGAGCCCTGGGCTAGTTTGACGTAAGGGCGGCCTTATGCGACCATTGCTATGGCCGAGTAAGCCGCCACTACTGTTCCTACTGAACCGCCTCGCTCTTGATTTTTTTTGCCAGCCTTTCGATTTTGTCCGCCTTGTCGACCACTGCAAGTGAAAGCACATCAGAGTTGGACTTATCGAGGTCCTGCTGTAAGGACTTGGCCAGGTCGCTCAACTGCGCGGCTTCCTGTTTCAACTTTTCGTACCTGGACTTCAAGAGCTCCCGTTGCTGTTTGGGGGTGAGGGCCGGCGGATTCACGTCCGGTTCTTCCGGCGGATTCTGCGGGGTCGGCACCGGACGAGGCTGGGTTTGAGTCACCTGACCGTCTCGCATGTCAGCGCGCCACGGCCGGCCCAGCGCGCAGGTGACGCCAAACGCTAGAATTAAGAGTGCGGCGAGCACCGGGGCTCTGCAGGAATCTCGGGATCTGGGCTTGTTGGTCATATCCGTTCCCTCGTTCGCGAGCGTGTGTCTGCGGCTATCGCGGTTAAGCCTTCTCGCGTTCTTTCCTCAGAATAGCTTATAACCCTGCAATCGTCTCCGTCCTGAAGCCTCTTGGCGCAGCGCGTTTAGGCTTATCCGTGTAAACCGAATCCCGTTACACCGGTGTGCATCTAATAGTGCGTTAACAATAAGCGTAGAACGTTTGGAGGAATCTATGAGCGCCGCCAGTCCGCAGCCGCAACCGGAAACACGCAAGATTGCCGGTACGCCCCCTAGCGTACATCCGCTGATTCGATCCCGCTGGAGTCCTCGTTCGTTTTCCAGCCGCCCGGTGTCCGCGGAGGACCTGCGCACAATCTTGGAAGCCGCACGGTGGGCCGCTTCGTCTTACAACGAACAACCTTGGAGGTTTCTCGTCGCTACCAAGTCAAATCCGGAGGCCTACCAGAAGATACTCGGATTATTAGTGGAGTTCAACCAGCAGTGGGCGCGCACGGCGCCGGTTCTGATTATCACCGCCGCCAAGAAGACCTTTAGTCACAATGGAACCTCAAACCGCCACGCCTTGCACGATGCCGGAGCCGCTCTGGCCCAGCTCATGTTGCAAGCCACGGCTCTGGGACTACACGCACATGGTATGGCCGGTTTTGATCACGAGCGCGCCCGCCAGGTGCTCGGGATTCCCGACGACTATGAGGTGGGTGCGGCCGTTGCCATCGGATATCTTGACAGCCCAGAGAAGTTACCGGAGCAGTATCGCGCGGGCGAGGTAAGCCCACGGCAGCGAAAGCCGCTCGACCAAATTGTGTTCGGTGCCCAGTGGCAGCAGCCGCTCAAACCCTAGGACTTTCTTGTGCGGTCACGAAGCTTGCTGATCCGGTGCGCCGGACTCGCGTCCTACGCCAGAGAAATCTAGCTAGCCGTCATTGCGAGAAGAAAACAAGCGGAGTGTTCCGGGTTCTGGCTCCTCCGCGAAGGCAAGGTCTGACAGATACGCGCTCCAATTGGTCTATTACACCTCCCATAGTACAGAACGCTTTCAGTACCCAAGTACCATGACCATCGTTCATGGGACCTGGTACTTCTGTCGAAGTTCAGGACAGACGCGTAAGCCTTGGGGGCTCGTACCCGCCAGGCTTATCGAGAGGAGAGCGATGAGCCACTATTGTGAAAAGGCATTCAAGCTGTTAGCAATCTACCTGGCTGCCGTTGGTTTAGCATTTGCGCAGAACGCGAACCTATCCCCTGACTTGGCCGGCGTGAACGGCAACGCCAACCTTAATGTCATTGTGAGGTTCAAGCACCAACCGTCTGATGTAGACCATCAGCGAATCATACAGCTCAGCGGTGGCGTGCTGTTGAACAAGTTGCACTCCGTCAAAGGAGGGGTCTACAGCGTGCCCGCCTCGGCCCTTGCCCGGATCGCTGCTGACCCAGGCGTGGCCTATGTCTCCCCCGATCGCGTCGTGCGTGGCAAACTCGATTTGACTGCCGCCGCGATCAACGCCAGCGCCGCATGGAATTCCGGCTGGGACGGCACCGGCATCGGTGTGGCGGTGATCGATAGCGGCGTGGTGAAGGTCGATGATTTGTATGATTCCTCCGGCAACTTTCGTGTGGTCCGCGCGATTGATTTCACCGGCGGAGGGCCGATAGACCAATACGGCCACGGCACGCACGTCTCGGGCATGATCGCAGGTAACGCCCACTGGTCAACCTGTCCCTCCTGCACGCGCACCTTCCGGGGTATAGCGCCGAACGCCAACCTTCTCGATTTGCGGGTGCTCGACGAGAACGGTGAAAGCACTGACAGCACTGTGATTCAAGCTATTGACGAGGCCATCGCGCTCCAGGCGCAATACAACATTCGTGTGATCAATCTTTCGCTAGGGCGCCCCGTATACGAGAGCTACACTCAGGATCCGCTGTGCCAGGCGGTAGAAGCCGCGTGGCAAGCCGGCATCGTCGTGGTCGCAGCCGCTGGCAACGATGGCCGGGACAATTCGTTTGACAACAGCGGCTACGGAACCATTGGATCGCCTGGCAACGACCCCTACGTGATCACCGTTGGCGCCATGAAGACGGAAGGTACTCCGCAACGGTCAGACGACCTGATTGCTAGTTACAGCTCGAAGGGACCGACGTCAGTTGATTTCTTCGTTAAGCCTGACATCGTCGCACCCGGCAATCTGGTGGTGTCGCTACTTGCGCAGGGAACCACACTGCCCACGGACTATCCGACCACCTTGATTCCGATGTCCTATTACTTGCACACGACCAGTACCTCTCTTTCCGCCAACTATTATTCGCTCAGCGGTACCAGCATGGCCACAGCCGCAGTGAGCGGAGCGGTTGCCGATCTGCTCGAGGCCGAGCCCAATCTCACTCCGGACCAGGTGAAAGCCAAGCTGATGATGACTGCCTACAAGACATTTCCTGCCTTCAGCACTGCCGTCGACCCAGTGACCGGGCAGACCTACGTAGACCAATACGACGCCTTCACCGTGGGCGCGGGCTATCTCGACTTGCAAGCCGCTCTGGCAGACACCAGCCTGCCCGTCGGTTCCGCGATGTCTCCCGTGGCGACGTGGGATCCTGTTTCAGGCAACGCCTACCTCACGCCGGCCCCGTCATCGGTGTGGGGTTCCACACCCGACTACTCGTTACAATCCGTGTGGGGCAACACGCTGCTTCCGGGCTCCAACGCCTTGTGGGGCAGTCAAGACGAGCCTTGGGGAGTTCCGCTTTCCGCTTCGCAGTCGGTTTGGGGCAACCAGTCTGTCTGGGGGAACCAATCGATCTGGGGCAACCAATCCGTTTGGGGTAACCAATCCGTTTGGGGGAATCAATCGGTTTGGGGCAACGGTTCACCGCAGGCAACGGAAATTCTGACGATCGGCGAGCAATAAAGCCGTGCGACTATTCGGGGCTTCCTTGCAACACCCTTGCACAGGAGCCCCGAGAGACTGGCTCAGTTTGCCAGGCAGTGTTTCCTCCAACCATACGAAGGCAAGAAGCCTGCGACACCGGACTCCTGCCACACAGGCTTAACAGCTTATTAAAGAATCTTGCGGAACGTGCCATTCCCGGAGCGAGGAATTTTGCTCTGAAACTGAATGGACTACGAGATTCCTCGTCGCTTGCGGCTCCTCGGAATGACAGTTTGGACGCGTTTTCAGCGAACTGCTAAGCCCCAGTACCCGAAGGGCAAATGTGACGGTCCACAACTCATAGATATTGTGGAGGCTCACAGTTATTTAAGCTCTGTTGCAAACCACACCACGCCACTGCGCGTCTAACAGAACTAACGCGCTGCAGCCTTGCTGTGAGCGCGGTAACGGACAAAGGGAAGGTCAGCGCCGGTACTGAACATGTAATTTTACTGAGGACTCTGACGTCTTCAGTGCTGAGTCGTCTTGCTGTTGAGTCTCGCCCTCACTCGCGAGATTGGAGTAACCGAGGGAAACTTTTTGACGTCCAACAGCGTAATAGTAACTGAAAGATGCAAGGAGGCTGTGATGTTGATTCGGCTTAATCATAAACCGGCAATCGATAACATCCACAACTACCCGCAAAGCATTGTCGATCGGTTGTCCACTTTGCTCACCGTTGGCGCTGTCGCTGACGTAGACCCCCGCCGAAAAGGTTTCTACGACGTTGCGGATGCCGGCCGCACCTTTTTTATCCACATCTCGCCAGTTAGCGGTAAAGTGTTCCTGTTGGCAAGCTGGCAGGTTGAACCGTCCCTTCCCTTGGTGGCGCGCGCAGCAACAGCTCAGGCTTTTGAATGTTCAGCTCACTTGGCCTGATTGCGCGATTGGCTCAGTGGTTCACTCATTCATCAGCAGCTCCGCAGAGCAACACAAGGCGGCCGCGTGCTCAGCCGGCGGGCCATGAGTCAATCGCTCGATTCTTCAACCCATGGTCGTCAAA
>JASHYZ010000446.1 GCA_030042795.1 Terriglobia bacterium
ATTGTTTGCGCCACAAAGTGTCATGGAACTTATTTCTAACGCTTTTGCTTCTTAGCATGTTCACTCCGTTCCTGCCGGCACAGCAGCCGGAATTGGTGCCGCAACCACGAGAACTTCAAGCCACGGGTCAGGCGTTTGAGGTGAAGCCCGATACCGAAATCGTCTTATCGCCCGCCACCGCCGCGGAAGACCGCGTCGCCGGTGAGAGCGTGCAGGAGGAGTTGAAGCTTGTCACAGGGATTGAAGCGCCCATTGTCTCGGCGCCGTCTTCCTCACACGCTCCAGTTATACGACTAGCGCGCATCGGCGACGCTCACGTGAACGCCGCTCTGCAAGCCGCGGGACTCAGCGCCACCGGCATCGGCGATCAGGGTTACATTCTTGACGTGGAGCCGTCCGGCGTTGTTATCGCCGGTAAAGACGCCGCTGGACTATTTTACGGCGCACAAACCCTGCGGCAACTCGTGACCGGTGGTGGCGAAGGCGCCAGGATTTTAGGGGTACGCGTGCGGGACTGGCCCTCGCTCACGTACCGGGGCGCTCAGGTGGATATGTCGCGCGGGACGGTTCCCAAGCTGAGCTACCTCAAGCGAATCGTGCGCACCATCGCTGAGTTCAAAATGAATCAGCTCTACATGTACATGGAAGACGCTTTCCGCCTGGACGGCCAGCCACTGGTGGGCGTGCTCACCGATGAGCTTTCACGTGATGATTGGAAGGAACTGGTGGCCTACGCTGCCCACTACCACGTTGACGTCGTTCCCGCCACCGAGGCTTGCGGGCACTTGCACAAGATATTGCGATTTGAGCAGTACAGCGCGCTTGGAGAGCGCCCGCACGGTCACGGCCTGGCGGCCGATGACCCACAGGGTCTCGCCTTCCTCGACACCCTGTACCAGCAGATGCTGCCGGTTTTTCCGACGTCGGTCTACAACGTGGGCTGCGATGAAACCTTCGACCTCGGCATGGGCCGCAGCGCCGGGCGCGTGCAAAAAGAGGGTTACGGCCAGGTTTATGTGGACGAGCTCATCAAGGTCGCGGACCTGGTGCATCGTTACAACAAGCAAGTGGAGTTCTGGGGCGATATCGCGGTGGAGCACCCCGAAATGATTCCGCGCCTTCCCAAAGACTTGATCGTGGCTAGTTGGGAATACGGCGCGCACCCGAGCTACGAAAAGTGGCTGAAGCCGTTTGCCGGAACCGGAATGAAGATTCTTGTCTGCCCCTGGATGGGTAACACCGGCCTGATCATGGCCGACTACGATGAGGCTGCGGTCAACATTGAAAACTTCCTTACTGACGGCAAGCAAGCCGGTGCTATTGGGGCGGACATAACCGCGTGGAACGACAGTGGCGAAGCCCTCTACGGACTGAACTGGTGGAGCATCGTGTACGGCGCGGCCTGCGCCTGGGAGCCGGGAAAGACGCCGGTGGATGACTTCAACCGCAAGTACGATTGGGTGTTCTATCGCAACACAGACCACCGTTTTGCGGACGCGATTCAGGCCCTCAGCCGAGTCAACGAAACCATGCGCGGCAATCGCGTTGGACAAATGTACGACATGGAATATGGCGGCACCAGCGACGCACTGTTCTGGCATGACCCGTTTACGCCCGAAGGCCAGAGCGACGTTACCAAGGCCTTGCCGCTTGCCTCCCAAGTGCGCACAACGGCGGAGAGCGCCTACACGGTTTTTGTAAACAACGAAGACCGCGCCCGGCGCAACGGCGATACGCTGGCTAATCTCGAATTCGCCGCGCTGAAAATCGACGCCCTCGCCATGCGCTACCAGTGGATGCAGGAGATCTCTCAGCTTTACGCCAACGCCCTGGCTCACGAGCACGACAAGAACCAGGACATTACCGAAAACGAGCTTGGCGAAATCCAAAGCACCAACGGTCGCCTCGAAGACCTACGCGATTACACTACACGGCTCCGCGAGCTTTACCGCCAGCTCTGGCTATCGGAAAATCTGCCGGAGTGGCTGCCGAATATTCTTCAGCTTTACGACCGCAACAGCGCGATGTGGCAGGACGAGATTGCCAGGTTTGCTCGTATCCAGACTGAGCACGGCCAGGGCAAGCCGTTGCCGCCTGCGGATTCGCTGGGATTGTTGCCGGTGGCAGGGAAGTGAGCGGCCCGACTTTTGCTGTAGCCGCCGTCTGGAGTTTCTACATTCACCGCATGGCCAGGATGGCCATGCCACGTGGCACGGGCTTCCAGCCCGTGCAGGCGGCGGTCTTCGACCGCCGTCCCTTCGGCGCTCCCTTACAGGGTAGGCTCCGAGCGCCGCTACAGAAGCTATTGTCACTATATTTGCAACCCTCATTAAGCCGGCAACGCAGGCAGCAAACCTGTCTCGCGAAACCACGCCTCTGTGCGGCGCATCCCTTCCGTCAAATCAATCTTTGGCCGGTAGCCAAGAGTCTGTTCCAAGTGGATCTCACGGAACGCAGCCGAGCCAGTCACGAAGTTCAGCGCGCGCAGCGAGGTCGGGCTTCTTTTTTTCTTGAATCGGTACATCATGTTTCGGCCGAGGAGAAACAGCTTGGCGGCTGCAAGCGGGACGGAAGGCAGCTTCCGGCGACCCACCAAGCGAGCGTAGTTGCCGAAGAATTCGCGCCATGTGGTTACGCCGTCATTAACGATGAACGCCTGGCCAAGGGCCCGGTCATCTTCCGTGGCCAGCAAAATCGCATCCACCAGATTTTCGATATAGACGTAGTTGAACGCGCCGCGGCCCTCGGCGATCAGTTTCATCTTGCCTTTCCGGATACGCTTGAACGGAATGATGCTCCAGTACGGCGATCGCGGGCCATAGACACAGGACGGTCTCAGCACGGTCACCGGTAAGCCACGGGCGCGGGAGAACGACCACACGGCTTCTTCGGCATCATATTTGGAGTCAGAGTAAGACTCGCCCGCAGGGCCGCGGGGGCTTTCATCGGTGATCTCGCCCGAGGCGGGCAGCCCGAAAACCGCGATGCTCGAAAGGTAGACGAACCGCTTCACCTCCGCCTTGGTCGACGCAATCAGAATGTTTTCGGTGCCACCGACGTTCGGACCCTGGTATTCCGCGCGGGTGGGTCTGTCACCCACTTGGGCGGCGCAGTGGATCACCACGGCGCAGCCCTGCGCCGCGCGCTCCAGGAGATCTTCATCTCCCAGGTCGCCCATGACGACTTCGGCCCCCAATTTCTCCAGATCGGCAGCCTTCTCGATCCGCCGGGCCATCACCCGCACCGGGCGATTTTCGGAGAGCAGCCGGCGCGCCACTTGACCGCCGATGAAGCCCGTGGCGCCGGTTACCAGGATTCGCTGACCTTCAAGTTCCATAGGAGTGACCCCTAAGCGGAATTTCACTCCGGCCAGCTAACGATAACCGACATCGAGCGCGGCATCAATATTTATTGAGAGACGCTCCAGCAGCTCCGAATTCGCCCTTTCGCTGCGAAGCTGTGAAGAAATGCCTGGGACCTCTTCTCAAAGACTTAGCATCGACGGCGGGCGGGACGCCCGCGCTCCCAGCGTTCGAGGCAATTCTGCACAGCTTCTGCCGGTTGGGGCGGCCTTCACATTCACATGATGGAGGTTGCCCGGGTTTGCCGCCCGGTGCTAGCATTCGCCTTCGTCCAAAGAAGTTTGCGGGGAACGAAGGAGGAAGGTACATGTTGAGAAAACGCTGGTGGATGACCGGTCTGGTTTTCATTCTCGCAGCGAGCGTAGGGTGGCGGCGCGTGGGAACAGAAGCCGCAGCGCCGGTTCGGAGCGCGCTCGACCGCGAGCATGGTCCCGCAGCGGCCCAACAATCAGAAACGTCGCGGAAACAGATCGATCTTTCCACCAGCAAACGTCTTGACCTACCGGCGCTTGGCGATCCGCAGCGTACGAACAGCTTTCCCACCGCCGCTGCCTTGAGTCCGGACGGCCGCTACCTCGCCGTGCTCAACAATGGCTATGGCACCCACGAGTCCGGTGGCGACCAGTCCATTGCCGTGCTTGATTTTGAGACGAACCAGCTTACT
>JASHYZ010000447.1 GCA_030042795.1 Terriglobia bacterium
GGGTCAGGTTGCGGGCGGGAGTATTTACTTGTATTTCCTCCCCGCTTTTCACACTTTAAGACCGGGACTTGCTCTCGGTCTTGCTCCATCTCGCCATTATCGCTTTCCGGGCACTTTCACTTCGCTGCTTGGCAGTCATCTTCGCAGCCCTTGCGGGGCCGCCGATTTTGCCGCCCTCGCGTCCTTTCTTCACAAAGTATTCTCTGACTTCCGGCGGCAGACTTTTTCGCATGTCCCCATTATCACATGACCCCCTCACGTATGCAACACGATTGTTCTTGACATACGTGAGGGGGTCACGTATGATGATGCTGGGAGGCGCAGAGGCCGATGAACATTCTCAGCAGAGAAAAGCAGGCTCGAATCGTGGCAGCGCTGGTGGAAGGAAACTCGATCAATGCAACTGCGCGGATGCTCGGCGTTTCGAAGATGACGGTCTTGAAGCTGCTGACTACGCTTGGGCCTGCAAGCGGAGAGTATCAAGACAGAGTATTCCGCAACCTGAAATGCAAGCGGGTTCAATGCGATGAAATCTGGGCTTTCTGCTACGCGAAGGACAAGAACGTGCCAGTGGACAAGCAAGGGAAGTTCGGCTTTGGAAGCGTATGGACCTGGGTTGCAATCGACGCGGATACAAAACTAGTTCCGTCGTTCATGGTCGGATACCGGGATGCCACGACAGCACAGATATTCATTCAGGATTTGGCATCGCGCTTGTCGCATCGCGTACAGCTTACAACTGACGGCCTCAAGGTTTACCTTGATGCGGTTGAGAATTCATTCGGTTGCGATGTCGATTACGCGCAACTGGTGAAGATGTACGAATCGACACAGGAAGAGACGAGGTACAGCCCGGCGGTGTGCGTGGCCGCTCAAAAGAAAGCGATCATGGGCAGGCCGGACTTGAAGTATGTCAGTACGTCCTATGTCGAGCGGCAAAATCTCTCGATGCGAATGGGAATGCACCGATTTACCCGGCTCACGAACGGGTTCTCAAAGAAGATCGAGAACCACGTGTGCGCCGTGGCACTGTTCTATATGCATTACAACTTCTGCCGGGTTCATTCAAGCCTACGGGTTACGCCAGCAATGGAAGCCGGGATTGCCAGGCATATTTGGAGTATTGAAGAAATGCTGAGTATCCTGCCGAAACCTGTTGCCGGGCCGCGTGGACCTTACAGAAAACGCGGTCGTGATGATGTGGAAATGTTGTCCTAAGTACCTTACTGACATAGTGATATAATCTTGTTGCCGTGGACGACATTCTACGCATCCTGACCTATCTTGCAAGCCGGAAGGATGCCATAGTGCGTGCCCCCGAGGTGTTCATCTTCTCTATCTCAGCAGGAGCCTTTGCGGCATGGAAATGGACAAAGGCTCACTTCAAAGAACGGATAAATGTACTGGAAGAAAAGATTAAGCAGGCGGACGTTTGGAAGGAACAGGCATCATATTGGCAACAGCAGGCATTGAACCCGCGTAGCGACAAATCTTCAACGCCGCCTTGGACCTTGGACAGGGATTCTTGGAAGAAAGTCGGTGATTGGCTTGCTCGATATCAGCATGCGAAAGAGGGGGTACAACGGGTCATAAATGTTTACGTGGCATTGGGAAGTCCTGAGAACGAAACATTTGCGCTCGAACTCATGGATTCATTTCAGCACGCCGACTGGTTCCCTGTTTATGGGGGTAAGACGGAATTTCCACGATACCGTTGCGGTGTCTGGTTGACCGGAGCGTTACAACGAGACTTGTTTCCATCGACTCAAGAGATCATTTACAGTGCATTGTCGGCGGTCGGAATACCCGCCGCCATTGACCCCGATATCCACGGAGATCAGCCATTCATCGAGCCTGCAATCGTGGTTGGCAAGCGGGTAGTTGGCACGTAGCATGCCAAGGTTCGAGCGAGAAATTTCAAAATGGACCAGTACCCGAAAGTAGCGGGATTAGGCGTGATCGGGTAGACTGTCTGAAATGGAGAGAAGAGTTCAGGCCGTCTACGTCGATGGGGTGCTTCGGCTGGCTGAGCCGTTACATCTCGAGGAGATGCAGAAAGTGACCGTGACTATCGCGGAGTTGCCCGCCGTTGATGACGATCTCGCCGGGTACTTTCCAGTTGAGAAATGGGCCGAGGCCGAACAAGACCACATTACGTGGGATGACGCCCGGAAGGCCTTGTCCAAGATCTCTGGGTCCCTATCCGACGTCGTGGTCGCCCAACGCCAAGAGCGTTAATTGCCAGACTATTTCCTCGACACGAGCGCCCTTGCGAAGTTGTACCACAGGGAACGCGGCTCCGAATACATGGACCGGATTGTGAGCGCGCCGGGCTCACGTCTAATTATTTCACGCCTTTCAATTGTCGAGATGGAGTCCGTTCTGGCCATTAAGGTGCGTACCGGCGAAATCGACGAACCGCAGGTCGAAATCGTCAGGCGATGTCTGCGCGCAGACCTCAGCCAGAGACGCTTGCTGGTTGGCCCTCCGATTCAAGCGGCCCACTATCACAACGCCAGGGTTCTGCTCGCCAAGTACGGCGCGGCAGAGGGACTCCGGACGTTGGACGCATTGCAATTGGCTATCGCTCTTGACCTCAAACAAATTGGACGGATAGCTCTGCTCCTTGCTGCGGACCAAAAGCTATGCCGCGTGGCGGAATTGGCTGGGTGTCCAGCAGTAAACCCTGAGAAGGCTGACCCCTTGTTGGCCTAGCCCAGGCCATTCATGAACTTTTCGCGGTGCGGGAAAGAGCCAGTCCTCAACTCACGGGTACAATGGTGCTCTCATGGTGTCGCGCAGACAACTACTTCAGACCCTGGCAGGCGCCACAGCGTTTGCCTCCACCCGCAAGCTCTTCGGCTCACCTACGTTGGAGTCAGGCTCCCGCGAAAAACTCAAACTGTTTCGCTATCGCGATGTGAAGCTCACCGGTGGACCTCTCAAGGCCCAATTCGATCGAATCCACACCTACTACCTCGGGGTAAACGAGGACGGCCTGCTGAAAGAGTTCAGGGCGCGGGCTGGGCTACCGGCTCCCGGTGAATATCCTGGCGGCTGGTATGACCGCGACGGCTTCGCTCCCGGCCATTGCTTTGGCCAGCTTGTCTCCGCGCTGGCCAGGTTCTCCGAGGCCACCGGGAACGAAGCGACCCGCGCCAAGACACAGAGGCTGGTGGAAGGCTTCGCAGCTGCTATCGCTCCTGGTGGCTACTGCTACCCCAGCCAGAAAGCCTCAACCAATTTTCCGGCGTACACCTACGACAAGTTCGTGATCGGCCTGCTGGACGCCTATCAATTCGCCGGCGTTTCATTAGCCCTTCAAGTTCTCGACCGCGCCACCCGCGGTGCTGTCCGATACATGCCGCCTCGGGCGCTTGACCGGCAATTCGAGGCTTCGCCCACGGCGCCGGACGACGAATCCTATACGCTGGGCGAGAACTGCTTTTACGCTTACGAGGTCACCGGCGAACCGCAGTACCTCGACATGGCCAAGAGGTACCTGCTCGACAAGACCTACTTCAATCCCCTGAGTCGCGGCCAGAATGTTCTTCCGGGTCGTCACGCGTACAGCCACTGCAATGCCTTGAGTTCAGCGGCGCGGGCCTACCTGGACCTCGGTGACGTCAAGTATCTTCAGGCTATTCAGAACGCCTGGGACATGATTGTGACCACCCAGCAATTTGCCTCAGGCGGCTGGGGTCCGAACGAGGCTTTTGTCGAACCTGGCAAGGGTAAGCTCGGGGAGAGTCTGGCATCCACTCACGCTCATTTCGAAACTCCGTGCGGGTCATACGCCCACTTGAAGCTTGCTCGTTATCTTCTGCGCTTCACGGGCGAGGCGCGTTACGGCGATGGCCTGGAGCGCGTGCTTTACAACACGGTTCTCGGCGCCAAAGATCCCAGTGATGACGGCCACTTCTTCTACTATTCTGACTACCACTCGTCGACGCGTAAGAGTTACTTCCTGGATCGCTGGCCCTGTTGCGCCGGCACGCTGCCGCAGGTGGTGGCCGACTACGTGATCAGCGCGTATTTCCAAAGTCCAGATGGAATCTACGTCAACCTGTATGCGCCGTCTGAGGTGAATTGGAGCGCTGGCAATCAGCCTGTCAAATTGATCCAAAACACGAGCTACCCGGAGTCCGAGTCCTCCGAGTTCAGGGTTGAAGTGCCTGCGCCAACCGAGTTCACTCTTTACTTGCGCGTTCCCGGGTGGCTGCAGTCCAGCGCCCAAATTGAACTGAATCAGAAGAGCATTTCCGTGCCCGCCGAAGCTGGGACTTTCGCGGCCATTCGACGTGTCTGGCGGAATCATGACTCCGTGCAGATCACTTTGCCGTTTTCGTTTCGCACCGAAGCGATTGACGAGCAGCATTCCAACACCGTGGTGCTGATGCGGGGCCCGCTCATGTTCGTAGCGCTTGATCCGCAGATAAGTCTTCCCCCAATCTCCCGCGAGGGGACGCCCGCGCTCAAACCTGTTCCGTCTGCGTCACAAAACTTCGAGATTTCGGGTTCGTCAGCCAGCATTCGCTTTGCGCCGTTCTACACCGTCGGCGACCAGAGTTACACTACGTATCTCGAAAAGACGTGATGGACTGTAGGGCCTGTGAAAACTCGATCCGAGTGCCTGCACCGACGTGGACCCCCGCTTGCGCGCGGGGGGTGACATCGTTGGACGTGGCGTTTCTGCTCCAAGAGGGTCATTCCCGCGAAGCTTGTCCCCGCGAAAGCGGGGAGCGGGAATCCACGAGTTTTCACACACGCTCTCTAGGGCCGACCCTTGGGTCGGCCCTAGGCCGGGCAAGCCCTGGCCTAGCACGGGCTGGAAGCCCGTGCCACGTGGCATGGCCATCTTGGCCATGCAAATGTACAA
>JASHYZ010000041.1 GCA_030042795.1 Terriglobia bacterium
CCGCGCCGCCTCGAACACCCAGCATGTTGATCAGCGTGACGACGGCAATCACGCCTGAGGCCACCAGCTTTTGCTCCACCGACGTCAGCGGCAGGAAGGACGAGCTGTAGATGCCGAAGGCCACGGCCAGCGTCGCGGCGGAGCCAGAGTGAATCACCAACAGCATGCCCCATCCGTAAAGAAACGCGGGTAGCTTTCCGTAGGCCTCGCGCAAGTAAACGTAAACGCCGCCGGCCTCGGGAATGGCGGCGCCGAGTTCTGCCAGCGACAACGCGCCCGCCAAGGACAAAGCGCCGCCGACAATCCACACTAGGAAAAGGCTGCGCGCACTTCCAACGCTTAGCGCCACGTTGTGAGGAACGAGAAATACCCCAGAGCCAATAATAGTGCCCACCACGATGGCCGTGGAGCCCAAGTATCCGACCGCTCGCGGCAAAGTGGTGACCGTTTGAGAGCTGGATGTTGCGGCCGGATGCTCGTTGGTTGTGGAAACTGAGTCATGCATAGCTGTCAGAAGTCAGTGCCTCGCGCCGCCCACTGCCGAGTGTTTGACTGGCGTTGCGTGCGGGACGCCCACGCTCCCAGCCGGAGGCCGTCCAAATTCACTACTGCCGGGACGCCAGTTGCTGCGCCATTTGTTTTTCTGTCTGCGCTTGCTGCGTGTCACCGGCGCGGCTGTAGACCTCAGCAAGGCGCGCGTGCACCATCGGGTCATTCGGCTTCAAGTCCCTGGCAGCGCGCAAGTACGTCAGAGCCACTCTGTAGTCCTTCGCCTTGTAGCTCTTGGTTCCCAAGACGGAAGCGGCCTTGAACAGTAGGTCTGCGGTATCAGCGTCGTTAGGGTTAAGTCGATGGGCGTGTTCCAGCACTCGATAGGCTTCGGAATCCTGGCGCAGCAGGAACAACGTTGCGCCCAGCAGGGCATTGGACTCAAAAAAGTCCGGCCTCAGGGCGACGGCCTGTTCGAGAGGTCCTCGAGCCTCGCTGTAACGCTGCAACCGGAAGTAAGTAAGTCCCAGATTGTGCTCGATCTCGTAGGAATCCGGATCGAGCGCCGCGGCGCGTTCGAGCGGCTGCACGGCCTTGTCGTAAAGGCCATGCTGGCCGTAAATCATGCCCAGCAGCGTCAACCGGTCGGGATTATCGGGCCGGAAAAGCTTCGCGCACGGGTCGGGAGTGCCATCCGCTGCGCTTTTTTCGAGAACCTGGCTGCACTCAATAGCTTCGGCTGCAGCCTGGTTGTAGTTCTGGCGAAGCTCCGCTGAGAGCGCGTACTCCTTCTCCGCTTCGGTGGTGCGCCCTTCGCGCTGGTAGACGCGAGCCAGATGGTCAGGAATACGGAAATCGCGAGGATTAAGGGGCTGCGCTTCCTTAAGCCATTTCTCAGCGTCGGTAAGGCGGCCGCTCTCAAGATAAGCCGAGCCCAGATAGTAAGCTGTGTCAGGGAAAGGAGGCTTGGCCGCAATACTCTCCAACCCGTGGATGGCGGCGTCCAAATGATGTGAGGCCAGGTCAAGGCGGGCGATCATGTAGATCACGCTCGGATCGTCGTGGGTCTCAGAGCGCAGTCGTACAAACTCACGTCGGGCATCATCGTTACGACCCAAGGAAAAGTAGCAGACCCCGAGTTGATAGCGCACCCGGGAAAGCTCCGGCGCTAGCGCCAAGGCTTGCTCGAACTCTTCCGCGGCTTTAGAGAAGAGCTCGTCTTTTTCAAATTCGTAGCCCTTGCCCACGTGAGCCTGGGCGCTCGCCTGGTCCTGAGACGGGCCGGCACGCGCTGGCAGGTTGGGACCTGCGCCGAAAGCCAAGAGAAGAATAAGAACCTGGTGCATCGCTAGCGCCGCCGGGCCATCATGCCATAATGCTCTCCATGAGCGTCAGGGACCTAAAATCCCACAGTCCGCAGAGGGAGCACGCGGCGGCGTGGACAGCACTCGTCGCAACCCCGCTCCTACTCATCTTCCGGCCCGGCTTTTCTCAGGTGTTACATCAAGGTTCGCCAGAGTCCGTCGAGCGCGAGATTAACTTATCGCTCGAGCAAGGAGCAAGCAAACAAGCGTCGGCTGATCTCGACGAATTACTCGCCCAACCGCAGGTCAATTCCACCTTGCTTCTGCGCGTGGGAATTGCCTTCGCGCAAAAGGGGCTTTATTCCGAGGCTTCACGCGCTTTCACGCGCGTCGTACGCGACCACCCGGATCTGTTCGAAGGTCATTACAATCTGGCACTGGCCGAACTGGCCGAGGGCCACCTCCACCCGGCGCTTGAAGCCATCGAGCAGGCACCACACGCTTCGGAAGAGGAAGCGACAGCAAGGCTCTACTTGCGCGGCAAGATTGAAGCCACCCTCGGCGAGGGCCTTCAGGC
The DNA here is from genome assembly GCA_030042795.1 of Terriglobia bacterium. The sequence goes on from JASHYZ010000041.1 coordinate 2,371, forward strand.
TGAGCAAGATCTTTCGGCTGCTTTCGCGAAACAGACCGGCCAAGAAAACTACGCCCTGGATCTCGGCCTGCTCTACCTGCGGGCGCATGCCTATGCCAAGTCTGAGAGTGTTTTCGCCCGTTGCCTGGAATCGAATCCGCGCTCACCTTACCTGCTGCTGGGCCTGGCGCTCGCCCAGTTTCTCGGGGGGCGCAACAGCCAGTCAGTAGAAACATCCCATCGCCTCATTGCGGCCGAGCCA
>JASHYZ010000448.1 GCA_030042795.1 Terriglobia bacterium
ATGGCACAAGCTGCCGCAGCTCTCACTGTCGTCACTAACCATCTGGCGAAAATCCATCCGGAGGATTATCCTGCGCATTTCCAGGTGTTAGTTGAGCGGCTAGGTCATTCGGTTGTGGGGCACTTTGAGTCCACACTGTACACCGTCTTAGCGGCCGTCGGATTGTTACTGTTGATTGGCTGCGCCAACGTGGCGAACTTGATGCTGGCGCGAGCAACCTCGCGAGAGAAGGAGTTCGCGCTGCGCGCGGTGCTCGGAGCCGGCCGGGCGAGACTGGTGCAACTGCTGCTGGTCGAGAGCCTGGGATTGGCGATCGGTGGAGCGGCGCTGGGCGTACTGATTGCGTGGGGCGGATTGAAATTGGTTGTCGCCACGATGCCGCCGGATCTGGTCCCGGCGGAATCCGTGATCGGGCTGAACGGGCTGGTAATGGCTTTCACGTTGGTCCTGGCCGCATTGACTCCACTCATTTTCGGCCTGGCGCCGGCCCTGCAGGCCGTGCGGCGCGACCTGAACGATCCACTACGTGACAGCGGAAGGGGCGTGATCGGCGGACTTCGCACGGGGCACATGCGCGATGCGGTAGTGGTAATGGAAGTGGCGGTGTCGCTGACGTTGCTGGTGGGCGCAGGGCTTTTGATGCGGAGTTTTGTGGCGCTGCGCGCCGTGAATTTAGGACTGCAGGCGGACCACGTCTTCGAGACCACCTTGCTGTGGCCGCCGGACCACTACAAGACAGCGGCGCAGGTGAGCAGATTCCAACCGTTGATGGCGCGTGTAAAGGCGCTCCCCGGAGTTGTGGACGTGGCGACATCGAGCCAACTACCACCGGATGCCGCCGAGGACAGCAAGGTGGAGGTCTCCGGCAAATCGCCCGAAGAGCATTGGCATACACAGGTGCAAAGCGTCAGCGAGGCATACTTTCGCGTGCTGCGCATTCCGTTCGAGGCGGGACGCGCGTTCAACGAAGCCGAAATCAACGATGCGAGAAAGGTAGCAGTGGTGAACCAGAGGTTTGCGTCCACGTACGTTCCGGGTGAAGACCCGATAGGGCGTCGAATCAAGCTGGCGGCGATCGAGAGCGCTGCGGATCCCGGGCGCGACCCGTGGTTCGAGATCGTGGGAGTAGTAGTTGATGTCGCCAATCAGGGTCCGCCGGCCTACGGCGGGGGCGGCCTGCAGGCGCCCGTTGAACCGCAAGTGTGGGTTCCGTACACCGTCACAGGCTCGTGGGGACAAGTCCTGGTGGTTCGCTCAGAAGCGACGCCGATGGCGCTGATGAATGAGGTCCAGCAAGCAGTATGGGCAACTGATCCCGGTGTGGCGCTGGCATACCCGGACGCGCTGGAGAACGCCATCAGCCAGCAGTTGTATGCGGGCCCTCGCTTTGCCTTACTCCTGATGATTATTTTCGGATGCGTGGGGCTGATTCTGGTCACGGTGGGCGTTTACAGCGTACTGGCGTACACGACGGCGCAGAAGACGCACGAGATTGGAATCCGCATGGCCTTGGGTGCGGAACGTGGGAACGTGCTGCGCCTGGTCATCGCGGCGGGCTTGCGGTTGGTCGCGGCAGGAGTTGCGGTTGGACTGGTGGTTAGCCTGTTGCTGGGGCGAGCCGTCGAGGCAGAGTTGTGGAACGGAGTGAAACCCTATGATCCAGTGACCTTGGCGGGCACATCTCTCTTGTTGCTGGCAACCGGCGTATTGGCGTGTTGGATTCCGGCGAGAAGAGCAGCGCGGGTGGATCCGATGGAGGCGCTGCGCTACGAATAGGCGCCAGGTTTAGGTCTCGGCTGTGAGGGTTCTCGGTGCCGGGATCTTTCTCAGTACTTTGCAAGGAGGTTTCCATGTTGAATCCCTTCCCCCAAGCGCCGGGCTTTGCCTGCGGTTTTTCAATCCATTCCGCTGAACAGCCGCAGGGCTAAAGGCGAGCTCTGCACTGCGTTTGCTCATTGAATCACAATAAGACGATGAGTTATTTTGTGCCGTCACGTTGAACAGGTTGTGACCGCCGTGAATGCCGCAACTCCCGGTAACATAGCGGCGTGGACACCCCATATTCGTCAGAGAAACATTATCTCGCCTTGAATAGACCAGATTCTCGAAAGTTGGTAGCATGAACGATCACTCTTCGGGCGTCATGCCTGAATAGTGGGTCGTTCTGGGATGGAGATGGAGGATGATGCGGGGTGTTCGGCACGACTACAAGCATGTGAAAGGGAGGACATGAGCAAACCTAATTCGTGGAAAGCGGTCACTTTGTTGTTTTGGGTAGTCTTCTGTGCGACGGCAGTGATCGCTTCATCTGCTGGAACCTTTAAGACTCTATTGAGCTTCAACGGGGCCGACGGTGAAGATCCCTTTTTTGGGCCTCTCGTTCAGGGTACCGACGGAAACTTCTACGGCACTACCAGCGGCGGTGGCGCAAACGGTGCTGGCACGGTCTTCAAAATCACGCCGAGCGGTACGCTGACTACGCTTTATAGCTTTTGCGCTCAAGCAAACTGCGCGGACGGTGAAGAACCGCGCCAGGGGCTGGTTCAGGGCGCCAACGGCGACTTCTACGGGACCACGTACGAGGGCGGTGCCAACGAGTTCTGCGATGTAAAAGATAAGTCCATTGGGTGCGGCACAGTCTTCAAAATCACGCCGGCCGGCAAGCTGACTACGCTTTACAGCTTTTGCGTCCAAGCGAATTGTACCGATGGCGAAAAGCCCACCACCACACTGGTTCAAGCCTCCAACGGGAACTTCTATGGAACAACCACTTATGGAGGCAAGAACGGCGACGGCACGGTGTTCAAGATGACGGCCGGCGGCGTGCTGACAACGCTTTACAGTTTCTGCTCGCAGGCGAACTGCGCAGATGGCGGCACTCCTTGGAGCGGATTGCTTCAGGGTGCCGACGGAAACTTCTACGGGACCACCACCAGCGGTGGCGGGACTAGCAATGCTTGCGACTCTGACGGCCTCGGTGCCGGCTGCGGGACGGCCTTCAAAATCACTCCTTCGGGTGTCCTGACCACGGTCTACACCTTTTGTTCGCAGACCAACTGCACGGACGGCGGCTTTCCAGTGGCCGGACTGATTCAAGCTACCAACGGGCTCTTTTACGGAACAACAGGCCTCGGCGGAGCCAATAACGCCTGTACCCAGGGTTGTGGAACGGTTTTCAAACTTACCTCCAGCGGCACGCTCACGACCTTGCACAGCTTCGACCAGACGGACGGCTACGCGCCTGCCGCCGCCCTCGTGCTGGCCACGGACGGGAACTTCTACGGCACCACCTCGGGATGCGGGGCTGACGGCGACTGCGTCTATGGCCTGGGCACGATCTTCAAAATAACGCCCGCTGGCACGCTGACCACTCTGCATAGCTTCGCCGGCACTGACGGGTCCAATCCCATCGCCGGGCTACTTCAATCCACGAACGGAAGTTTCTATGGGACAACCGTAGAGGGCGGCGCGAATGACGACGGCGCCATATTTGGCTTATCGGAGGGGCTGGCTCCGTTCGTAGAAACTCGGCCGGCCTCAGGCGCGGTGGGCGCGGTCATCACGATTCTGGGAAACAATCTGAAGGGTGCTACCAGTGTCACGTTTAACGGCACTTCCGCGACGTTTACCGTGGAATCCAATACAGCCATCGAAGCCACCGTGCCAACAGGCGCCACGAGCGGTAAGGTTCAGGTGGTAACGCCCAGTGGCACACTTTCGAGTAACGTGCCTTTCCTTGTGAAATGAGACCCGGGGAGCGGCGACTACACCGTCTTGTCACGTCGCCGCTCCCCGCAGGCGCCTGTGGGGTGGCGCATACATGCCGCCGGTTGGCATGTATGCGGCCATTTTTCAGTCCGCTCGAAGTCGCAGACATCACGAACCGATGTCTGCGCCACCCAGCCCATCAGGCCGCTTCAACCGTGAGTCGAAGTCCGATCGCCTTGGTAACCGCCATCAGAGTTGACAGGCGGGGGTTGCCGCGGGCTGAGAGAGCCCGATACAGGCTCTCCCGTTCCACTCCGGCTGCTTTGGCAACCTTCGCAATGCCGTGTGCCTGGGCCAAGTGACGCAGGGCAATCAACAGAACGCGAGGTTCGTCTTCGTCCTCCAATGTGGCTCGAAGATATTCAGCCGCAAAATCCGGGTCTTTTCGAAGACGACGGACCACCTTCTGGTCGTGTGAGACGCTAAGTTTGCCTTTCATGGATTGCGGCCCTCTCTCGATAATCACTCAAGTACTGCAAGGCTCGCTCGATGTCTGAGGTCTGCCTGCGTTTGTCGCCCCCGCAAAGAAGCAGGACAGAAGATTTCCCGAGCATCACGTAGTAAACGCGATAACCAGGCCCCCAGTCGATACGCAATTCCCATAACCCGTGCCGCAGCGGCTTGCAATCGCCGAAATTACCCGCGGCGATGCGGTTGATTCGGGCCATCACCTTCGCCTGGGTGCGGGCATCGCCCAGCCGCGAAACCCAATCGTCGAAGACGTCTCTTCCGGCGCGGGTGATGTAGTGGCGAATATCAACCACAGTTTATTGTAACTTATACATCACAGACCGGCAAAGCGGGCAGCGCGGGCTAGTGAACAGCCCCGCAGCAGTCGTGGTCAAGTTGGACGTTCTGCAATTTAGGATAACGCGCGTCCATCCAAGCCATGGAGCCGATGCTGTGGGGTTGTGAGTCGCAGACATCACGAACCGATGTCTGCGCCACCCAGCGTCGATGGGAATAACCACACCTCGCCTCTGTTTCTCTCCGTCGAGGTTTCCAGCCAGCAGCACTTCAACCCACGAATTGATAACCGCAGAGGGCGCCTAGCGCGAACCTGCTTTATGGACCTGCGGTTTTCTGTCGGGTCACGAAAGGGTCTGCTACCTCAATTTTGAGATAACTTCGAAGTGATCTGTCACTTTCACCTTGACATTCTACCTGAAGACCCGGTACTCTCACCTAGTATGTCTACTAAAGAGCAACGAGAACGCATCGAACTGCTGCAAGGAACCCTGGACCTGCTGATCCTCCGCACACTACTGCTGGGCCCGGCGCACGGCCACGCCATTGCCAAGGCGATTGAAATGAGATCGGAAGACGTTTTGCAGGTTGAGCAGGGGTCGCTGTACCCAGCGCTGCATCGGCTCATCAAGCGAGGATGGATTTCGGCTGAAGAGGGCACCTCGGAGAACAATCGGCGCGCGAAGTTCTACCGGCTGACGGCCAAAGGGCGCAGGCAATTGGCGGTTGAGACCAGCAAGTGGGACAAGTTGGCCGGAGCGATCGCCCGCATCCTCCGGCCGCCGGAGCAGAGGACCAGACAGGAGGGCCAGGCATGAGACGCCACAAGAAGGTGCTTGAAGATCTTGACCAGGACATTCGCGACCACATCGAAAGGGAGACACAGGACAACATTGATCGCGGGATGTCGCCGGAGGAGGCGCGTTATGCTGCCTTGCGCAAGTTCGGCAACGTGACCCAGGTCAAGGAAGAAACGCGGGAGGTGTGGAGCGTCGTATGGCTCGAGCGCCTGCTGCAAGACGTGCGCTATGGTCTCCGTACCCTCCGGAAGTCCCCTGGCTTCACCTGTGTTGCTGTTTTCACGCTGGCCCTGGGCATCGGCGCGAACGCCGCCATTTTCCAGCTCGTAGACGCGGTCCGGCTTCGAACTTTGCCCGTGAAAGATCCTCAAAGCCTGGCCATCGTCCACTTGAAAAGAGATCTCTGGGTGCAAGGGAACTTCAACGGTCCGTATGCCGAATTCACTTATCCGCTCTGGCAGCAGGTTCAGCAGCGGCAGCAGGCGTTTTCGTCCATCGCCGTCTGGAGTGGTGACCAGATAAATCTGGCTACCGGCGGCGAGATGGACATCGCGCATGACATCTGGGTCAGTGGTGACTTCTTTACCGTTCTTGGCGTGCACCCATTTCTGGGTCGGCTGATTTCGCCGAGCGACGACCAGCCAGGCTGTGCGGGCGGTGTGGACCTGAGCTACGCCTTCTGGCAGCAACGATACGGCGGCGCCGCTTCGGCGATCAGGAAGACGCTCACGCTCAATGGACACCCGTTTCCTATCGTGGGCGTCACGCCGCCCGGGTTTTACGGTGTCTCGGTCGGCGACCGGTTCGACCTGGCCGTTCCCGTCTGCGCGGATGCCATCGTGTACGGCGAGTACAGCCGGATCACGAGCCCGGATGCCCGCCAGGACTGGTGGCTGGCGATGATCGGACGGCTGAATCCGGGCTGGTCACTGGCGCGCGCCACGGCGCAGCTTGCGGCGATCTCTCCCGCTGCGCTCCAGGAGACGATTCCGCCGCAATATGACGCCGACCACGTGAAGCATTACCTTACTTACAGGCTCGAAGCGCTGCCCGCCGCCAATGGCTTTTCAAACTTGCGGGAGAGCAGTTCGACTTCGCTCTGGCTGCTTCTGGGCCTCTCCGGGCTGGTTCTTCTGATTGCCTGCGCCAATCTCGCTAACCTGATGCTGGCGCGGGCGAGTACGCGCGGGCCCGAAATCGCGGTGCGGCTTGCCCTGGGGGCCTCGCGCGGGCGACTCATCCGGCAATTGCTTTCGGAGAGCGCATTGCTCGCCGTTGCCGGCGCGGTGTGCGGAGGCACACTGGCCGCCATCCTCAGCCGGTCTCTTGTCGCGTTTATCAGCACGCCTGGTAACCCGGTTTTTCTCGATATGCCCACAGATTGGCGCGTCCTCGGCTTTGTGGCGGGCCTGGCTATCCTGACTACTATTCTCTTTGGCCTGGCACCTGCCTTGCGCTCCGGGAGCGTGCCGCCCGGCTCGATCCTGAAAACTGCGGGGCGCACCGCCAGTGGGGGGCGCGAGCGTTTCCGTCTGCAGCGCGTTCTCGTGGCGGCGCAAGTGGCGCTCTCGCTCGTGCTACTCGCCGGAGCGTTGCTCTTCGCCCGCAGCCTCGAAAATCTGATGACGCGCCCTCTGGGATTCCACCAGGCGGGTGTGCTCGTCGTGAATGCCGATTTTTCGCGCCTGAACTTGCCTGAGGCACGTCGGAACCCATTCGTTCGCGACTTACTCGACCGCGTCCGCACCGTTCCGGGCGTAGCCGCCGCGGCAGCTTCGAACCGTTCTCCAGTGAATGGAAACTCGTCGAACAATAGCATCCTCGCCGGAAACGATATCACCGGGGGCCAGTCTTGGCAGGAGGAAGTCAGCCCCGGGTATTTCCAGACCATGGAAATTCCCTTTATTGCCGGACGGGATTTCAATGGGAACGATTCGGCCAAATCGCCCATGGTAGCCATCGTCAATCAGGTGTTTGTGAAGAAGTTTCTCTCCCGGTCGAAAAATGCTATTGGCCAGCAGTTTCGCCGGGATGTGCCCCCGGGAATGCCGCAACCGTACTATACCGTCGTCGGAGTCGCCGAGAGCTCGGTTTACAACGATCTGCACGAGCCGTTTGTCCCCGTGGTGTATTTTCCCTGCACCCAGGACGAGCACCCGATCATCTACGCCACATTTCTGATTCGCTCGCAGGTGAGCACGGCGGGCCTGGCGAATGGCGTCAAGAACGCGAT